>JAFSIN010000049.1 GCA_017439765.1 Clostridia bacterium
ATTTGGCTGTTCCGAACCATTTAGATGCCACTTTGTTCTTTAAAAAATCAATACGAAAAATTACAATTTATATTTCCTTCCAATCCGTGCGTTTAATCAGTTGCTCTGTAATTAACGAATTAATTTGTTTATTGAATTCATCCTTGTCAACTTCTGTTCCATCTATTTCATAATATGGACACGGTTCTGTACTGTCTGAATAAATCAATTCATCTCGTGCAAATAGGTTAGAAATATTCTCCGTTTCACCATTTGACTTATAACGGAAAAGCTTATAGCTTCGCATGCCTGAATAATCATATTGCCGCACCATTATTCCATTACAAAGCGGATAATCACGACAACTTCCTTCCACAGAATCGCTGTTCCAACAGAGCACCTGTTCGCCGTCAAAATGAAATACGGCATTATAACCGCTCGGATCATCTTGCAATTGAACAAGCAGTTCTACCACGCCATCTCCATCCAAATCCAAATAGGTGTATTCATACTCTAATGCAGTATCTTGAAAGTCAGGAATGTACCACTTTTCCTCCCATCCATCAGACAAGAATGTTTTATCTCCTGACAAGAAAGCGGAATAAGCTTCTATAACAGAATTATTTATGGTCTCTTTATTATTTGTACAGCCAACTACTCCAAGCGTACAAATTAGTGCTAAAGTTAATACTATTATTCTTTTCATACAATCACACCTTTTTGTTTAATTATAGCATAAGACAATATATAAAACAAGGTGTATTATATTTCGGTTGTTTGAATCTACCTTGTAGGTCGTTGGCATCTATAAAATTGCAACTTGAAAAATAGGGGTAAAATTAAGAAAAGCCTTGATTTCTCAAGGCTTTTCGGCGCGGCATCTAAATAGACCGCAATACTTGGTGGGAGAGGGTGGATTCGCCTAAAGGACCGCGGGTTAAAAACAGTCCGCCGGACTGTTTTTGCCGTTTGCGAACGGCACACCCTGTTCGAACCTCACATTCTCAGCCAAAAATTAAAAAGGCACCAACCTTTCGGTGGTGCCTTCTAATTTGGTGGGAGAGGGTGGATTCGAACCACCGAAGCTAAAAAGCAGCAGATTTACAGTCTGACCCCTTTGGCCACTCGGGAACTCTCCCATATTCATAAAAACACTGGAGCTGGTGGACGGACTCGAACCCCCGACCTGCTGATTACAAATCAGCTGCTCTACCAACTGAGCTACACCAGCACAAATGTGCCTAAATAATATATCACACTACACTTGGTTTGTCAAGTGTTTTTTATTTTCAAACTTTGTTTTTTGTTTGAATTATTAAGAAAATTTTGCCTATAATAATAACAACATTTTTTTGGAGGTAGAAAAAATGAAAAAATCATTATCAATTTTAATTATTTTTGCATTATGCGTTAGCCTTTGTACCATGCTTGCAGGGTGCGGAAAGGGCTCTATGGCACAGGTTTATTACCTTAACTTTAAGCCGGAATCGGCCAAGGCGTACGAAAAAATTGCCGCCGAATACGAAGCTCAAACAGGCGTTAAGGTTAAGGTTGTTACCGCTGCCGCCAACACCTATGAGCAAACCCTTAAAAGTGAAATTGCAAAAAAAGATGCACCAACAATTTTTCAAGTTAACGGTCCCATTGGTTACAACGAATGGAAAGATTATTGTGCAAACATTAAAGACAGCCAACTTTATTCTATTTTAAGTGATAAATCTTTGGCTATTTCGGACCAAAACGGCGTTTATGCCATACCTTATGTTGTTGAGGGTTACGGAATAATTTACAACAACGAAATTTTAGATAAATATTTTGCCTTGTCAAGCAGGCAAAAAAAGGTTAATTCTGTGGCCGAAATTAATAATTTTAATGCCTTAAAAACCGTTGTCGAAGATATGACCACCCACAAATCCGAACTTAACATTAAGGGCGTTTTTGCCTCTACTTCACTTTCAAGCGGCGAAGACTGGCGTTGGCAAACCCACCTTATGAACATGCCGCTTTATTACGAGTTCCGTGAAAACACGGCCTACCAAAACCCCACAATCGCCGGACTTAACACCACCGATATAACCTTTAAATATGCCAATAATTTTAAAAATATTTACGACCTGTATATTAACAACTCAATAACCGAAAAAGGCCTTTTAGGGTCTAAATCGGTGGCTGATTCTATGGCTGAATTTGCAACAGGTCAGGTGGCCATGGTGCAAAACGGTAACTGGGCCTGGAGCCAGATTGCCGGTGTTGAAGGCAACGTTGTAAAGGAAAATCAAATTAAATTTATGCCTATTTATATTGGTGCCGATGGCGAAGAAAACCAAGGCCTTTGTGTTGGCACCGAAAATTATCTTGCCATAAATTCACAAGCCTCACCCGAAAAACAAGAGGCTTCGCTCAATTTCTTAAATTGGCTCTTTACCAGTGAAACAGGCAAAAATTTTGTTACAAACGAACTCGGGTTTATAACCCCCTTTAACAGTTTTGAGCAAAGTGAGCAACCCACAGACCCATTAGCCCGTGAACTTACAAGTTATATGAACAACGAAAAACTAACCTCGGTGCCCTGGATATTCACATCGTTCCCAAGCGAAAATTTTAAAACCGAACTTGGCAACGGCCTGCTTGAATATGCCCAAGGCTCAAAAGATTTTAACAGCGTTTCAGAAGGAGCAAAACAACTTTGGAAAACAGAAAGGTAAACCCACTTAAAAAATATTTTCCTGTTTTTGTGGGGCCAACACTAATTGCCTTTATAATTGCCTTTTTTATACCCTTTATAATGGGCGTTTATTTGTCGTTTGCACAATTTAAAACGGTGTCCGACGCTGTTTTTGTTGGGTTAAAAAATTATATTACGGTTTTTTCCAATTCCGATGGTTTTTTAAATTCACTTTGGTTTACGGTAAAATTTGTGGTAATATCGGTAATATCGGTTAATATTTTTGCCTTTTTGTTGGCTCTTTTATTAACCCAAGATATTTGCGGCCGCAATTTTTTCAGAACGGTATTTTTTATTCCAAATTTAATTGGCGGCATTGTTTTAGGTTATATTTGGCAGCTTATTTTTAACGGTATATTAATGAATTATGGTTACACCCTTACCTCTAACGAAAATTTTGGGTTTTGGGGGCTTGTAATATTAATTAACTGGCAAATGATAGGTTATATGATGGTAATTTATATTGCAGGGTTGCAAAATATTCCGAACAGCATTTTAGAGGCTGCCAAGGTGGATGGCGCAGGAAAAACAAGAACATTATTTAATATAATAATACCTAATGTTATGCCAAGCATTACCATCTGCCTTTTTTTAACCATAACCAACTCGTTCAAACTTTTTGACCAAAACCTTGCCCTAACAGCAGGCGCACCTGCCAACAAAAGCGCAATGTTGGCGCTTGATATTTATAAAACCTTTTATTCAAAAAGCGGTTGGGAAGGTGTAGGCCAAGCCAAAGCCGTTATATTCTCGGTGTTGGTTGGCGTTATTGCGCTGCTGCAGTTATATCTAACACGCCGAAAGGAGCAAGAGTATTAATGCCAAAAAAATCAATAACCATTAAATTTATTTTGCCTGCCTTGCTCTCGTTTTTAGCAGCGGTTTTTATTTTCCCGGTTATAATAATATTAATGAATTCGTTTAAAACAAAGTTTTCAATAGCAAACACCCCGTTTGTTCCGCCAAACAGCGCCACCTTTGCGGGAGTTGAAAATTATATTAACGGCCTTGCCGATACAAATTTTTTGTCGGCATTTTTTTGGTCGCTTTTCATAACGGTATTTTCGGTTTTGTTAATTGTTATATGTTCGGCCATGGCGGCCTGGTTTTTAACCCGAGTAAAAACAAAATTCACCTCTTTTTTATATATACTTTTTGTTTTTTCTATGATAATTCCTTTTCAAATGGTTATGTTTACAATGTCGAAAACCGCTAACACACTGGGGCTTGACAACCCCATTGGCATAATTTTTTTGTATTTGGGATTTGGCTCGGGGCTTTCGGTATTTTTGTTTTCGGGCTTTGTCAAAAGTGTGCCGCTAAGTTTAGAAGAGGCCGCCACTATTGACGGCTGCAGGCCGTTGCAAACCTTTTTCTTGGTGGTTTTTCCGCTTTTAAAGCCCACCGCCGTTACGGTTGCAATTTTGAATGCTATGTGGATTTGGAATGACTATTTGCTGCCCTATTTAGTAATTGGCAGCGATTATAAAACAATACCTGTGGCTATTCAATATTTAAAAGGCGGTTACGGCTCGGTCGATATGGGCGCCATGATGGCTGTTTTGATTTTGGCAATTATTCCGGTTGTGGTATTTTATTTGCTTGGGCAAAAGCACATTATAAAAGGTGTTGCGGCCGGTGCCGTTAAAGGATAATAAAAAACCGTAGTTAAGTTTAACTTAACTACGGTTAAATTTTATTTTGTGCCAAAAATTCTGTCGCCGGCATCGCCAAGACCGGGAACAATATATCCGTTTTCGTTCAAGCGCTCGTCAACATTGGCGCAAAAAATTTGAACATCGGGGTGGGCTTCGCTTAAGGCCTTAACACCCTCGGGGGCGGCAATTAAACAAAGGAACTTAATGTGTTTGCCACCATAAGATTTTATTTGAGTAATAGCATCTATAGCCGAGCCACCCGTTGCTAACATTGGGTCAACAACCACTATAATACGCTTATCAATATCGGTTGGTAATTTGCAGTAATATTCGTGGGGTTGCAAGGTTTCTTCGTCGCGGTACATTCCAATATGGCCAACCTTTGCGGTGGGCACTAAATTTAACATTCCGCTAACCATACCAAGCCCTGCACGCAAAATTGGAACAATTGCTATGGGTTTGCCTGCAATTATTTTTTGGCGTGTTTTTGTTATTGGTGTTTCAATTTCTATTTCCTGCATGGGTAAATCCCTTAACGCTTCGTAGCACATAAGCATTGTGATTTCTTCTACCGATTCGCGAAACTCTTTGTTAGAGGTTGTTGTTTGGCGAAGAATTGTTGTTTTGTGCTGAATTAAAGGGTGGTCGAAAATAGTTACTTGTTGCATAAAAATCTCCTATTCTTCGGTTTCTTTGGCCTTGGAAACTACTAGGTTTACAATTATGCCTAAAATTAATGCGCAGGCAATAGATGTAATTGTAATTTTGCCAAAGGTTAAGGTAAGGCCGCCAATACCGGCAATTAAAATGGTTGAAACAACAAACAGATTTTTGTTTTGGTTTAAATCTACCTTTTGCACCATTTTAAGACCCGACACAGCAATAAAGCCGTAAAGTGCCATGCAAACACCACCCATTACACAAGAAGGAATAGAGTTTACAAATGCAATAAATGGTGAAACAAATGAAATAATCATTGCAAGAATTGCAGCAGTAATAATAGTGTAAACCGATGCATTGCGTGTTATGGCAACACAACCAACCGATTCACCATAGGTTGTGTTGGGGCAACCGCCGAATATTGCACCAACAATTGAACCAACGCCATCGCCCAAAAGGGTTCTGTGAAGGCCGGGTTCTTCCAATAAATCTTTCTCAATAATGGAAGAAATATTTTTGTGGTCGGCAATATGTTCGGCAAAAACAACAAATGCAACCGGAATATAAGCCACGGCAATTGTGCTAATATAAGCCGGGTTTATTTCGCCAATACCTTTAATGGCGGTTAAGAATGTAAAGTCGGGCACCGAAACAAAGGTGTTAAATGTTACACCGTCGGCCACAAGGTTTTGGAATGGTGAAAAATCTAAAACCTTAAGGGCATCTATATTAGTAGTATAACCTATAATTGTGAAAATAGCCGATGCTGCATAACCGCTTAAAATACCAAAAATAAAGGGGATTAACTTACCCATTTTTTTGCCGTAGGTCGAGCTTATAATGGTAACTAAAAGTGTTATTATACCACACAATACAGTAATTAACGGCGAGGCTTCAACATCGGGCACGCTGCCTTTTGTTATATCGCCAATGGCGTTGCCGGCCAAAGACAAACCAATAATGGCAACTGTTGGGCCAATAACTGTGGCGGGCATAACCTTGTTTATCCATTTAACACCTGCAATTTTAACAACAATTGCAATAACCACATAAACCAAGCCTGCAAAAATAGCGCCTATTATAAGCCCCAAAAATCCAAGCGACATTGAAACGCCGCCTGCAAATGCAGCCATCATAGAGCCTATAAATGCAAATGAAGAGCCCAAGAAAACGGGGCTTTTAGCCTTTGTGAACAAAACATAGGTCAATGTGCCTATGCCTGCGCCAAAAAGTGCTGCAGCCGAGCTCATGGTGGTGCCGCAAGCACCATTAATTATAACCGGAACCACCAAGGTTGCTGTCATAATTGCGAGTAGTTGCTGAAGTGCGAAAATTAAGAGTTGACCAAATTTGGGTTTGTCGTGAACGCCGTAAATGAGTTTCATAACTTTTCCTCCAATTTTGTAAAATTTCCCTTAAAAACCCGACTGTTAAAAGTCGGGCTAAAATAAGAGTTTATAAAATATTCGCTAATAAAAATATACCAAATTCGTCGAAATTTGTCAATAGTATTTATGCTTTTTATACAAAAAACAGGGGGGCTTAAAAGCCCCCCTGTTAAAATTATTTTATTAATGCTGCCCTTAGGTTTTTATTTTTCTTTATAATAATTAAAAGTTCTGAAACGGCTGTTTTTAAATGTTTGTTTTCGCTTAAATGTTCCATAACCTTTTGGGTGTTTTGCTCGTTTTCAAAAATGGCGGCGCAAATTAACGCCACAACAGCATCTACCGTTTCGCCGTTACCCGCAACATAGGTTTCGCTAAGCATATCTAAAAGTTTTTTAACCTGCTTTTTGGTGCCGGTTGCGAGCATATTTTTAATGGCAGGCACAAAGTTTAGCGTATAAAAATTTAAATACAAAAACTTTCCGTTTTCGGCCACTGTTTGTTTGTATTCTTCTTTAAACTGCGGAAATACGGCCAACAACTTTTGGGTTAAACCCGTTATGTTGCCTGCGTTGTTTTTTTCGTTGCTGGGCAATTCAACCTGTGTGTTGGTTTTGGCCTTTTTTACGCCAAGGTTTTGCCTTAGGCTGTCGGCAAAATCTGTGCCAACGGCAGCGGCATCACGCTCGGTTTGGGTTTCATCAAAAAGCCACGCGTTAATTACGCTAAACTCACCCACGGTGCCATCGGTAACATCGGCAACCTCTAAAACAAATTGTTTAACCTGCTCGTTAAAATAGACCTTAACGGCCTTGTTTTCGTTTTTAAAAATATTGTCTTGCTGTGTAAATTTTTGGCCGTCAAGCAAAACCTGCATTTCGGCTATTACGGCATTATACATTTTATCCATTATTTTTCACTCCAAAAACATATTATATTTATTGTACCACACAAATGGGTGTTTGTCATTAAAAATTTGTTGCAACCTTTATTTTATTATTGTATAATTTTACCGTGAGGTGAAAAAATTGAATCTTGCAAATATTAACACCATTAAAAATATAATGAACACCCAAGGTTTTGCATTTAAAAAGGCACTCGGGCAAAATTTTTTAATAAACCCCGGCGTTTGTCCTAAAATGGCTGCCGCCGCAGCCGACAGCGAAACCGGCGTTTTAGAAATTGGCCCAGGCATTGGGGTTTTAACGGCCGAACTCTCAAGCGTGGCTAAACGCGTTGTCAGTATTGAGTTAGACAATTCGCTAAAACCTGTGTTAGAGCAAACCCTGGCCGGTAAAGACAATATTGAAATTATTTTTGGCGACGCCATGAAACTGGATTTGCTCCAAATTATTAACACACATTTTTGCGACTGCAAAAAGGTTGCTGTTTGCGCCAACCTACCGTATTACATTACTTCGCCCGTAATTACAATGCTGCTTGAAAGCCGCCTGCCGATTGATAACATTACCGTTATGGTGCAAAAAGAGGCTGCCGAGCGTATTTGCGCCAAGGTTGGCAGCAGGGAATCGGGGGCTGTTACGGTGGCTGTTAACTATTACGCCCAAAGTGAAATTCTGTTTGGGGTTAGCAAAAATTCGTTTATGCCGCCACCAAAGGTTGATTCAGCCGTTATTAAACTAACGGTTAGGCAAACACCCCCCGTTGCATTAGATAACGAAAAATTCTTTTTCAAGTTTGTTAAGGCCTGTTTTGCACAACGCCGCAAAACGCTTGTTAACACGGTTTCTAACACCCTGCACATAGAAAAACAGGCAATTACCAACGCCTTAACTAAGTTGAATCTTCCACTAACCGCCCGCAGCGAACAGTTAACCATGCAAAATCTTGCCGATGTTGCTAATTTACTTAATAAATAAAAAGCAGAGGAAAATCCTCTGCTTTTTTTATTCTGCCACGGGGTTGCCTTGGGCAGTATTTTTAATGTTTTGTGCGAATTTTTCATAGGTCGAGGCGGTTATTAATCCCATTGGGATTCCGTCTAACTCAACCTGATAGCGTTGTGGCGAATAAACCTTAAATTCCACCACAGTGTTCGGTGTGCCGTCGGAATGAACAAGGTTTATTGTAAGGGCGGCGCCGTTAATAGCCTTTGAATCGTATTCGGCCGGGGTAAGTTCAATAAACTGCCTGTATAACTTCTTAAAGTTTTCAATATCAAGTTCACTGTCGCCCAAATAAGCCTTGTAAGATTCGTTTTCATTATTATATTCGGTTTTAAAATTATAGCTTTGGCCATTTTGAAAAGCCACATTAAAGCCTGATAGCCCCGAAAGGTTTTCGAGTATTATGAACGAACTGTAATAATCGGTTGTTTGGCCGCTTGCAAAGGACACCGAAGCAGCAGGAATTTTGTGAATCATATTGTCCCCGTTAGCCATAACGGCAAAGTAGGTGTCATCAACCTTGGCGGCTTTTATTGTGTAAACCTTGCCCTTAACCGAAATTTCAAATGTGGCATATGGGTTGTTTAGTTTATATTTTGCAATATCGGCAGCGGTTGGATTAAAGCAATATGCCCCCGAAGATGCTATTCCATTTGTGGCAATGGTTAACAATTCGTTTACGGCGGTGTCGCTGCCAATGCGAACCGAAGGGCTGGTTATTTTATAGGCAAAATAACTGTTGATTTTTTCATCGGTTTGCGGCACAATTGTAAGCCCGTTGTAGTTTTGGCCGCTAAGTTTTATATAATCGAACAACACAAGGCTTCCGTCGGAAAAACAGTCGGCGTTCTCGGTTGTTTGTTCAATGCCCGAGATTCCTGTGGTGTCGGCAAAATCAAGCGGACTGCAACTAAACAATACAGAAAAATCATTGTCTACCAAATAAATGGCATCTTTGTTGGAAATTTTACAATAATAGCCAAGCCCTGCGGGTGCAGTGTTGCCCACCAAAACGCTAAAGTTTTCGAAAGCTGCGTTAGCGGCTGTGAAATTAATTGTAAGCTTTGGGGCCTCGAGGCCGTAATCTGCAATATTGCCCTCTATTATTTTTATTGCATTTATTTTAGAGGCCGATTCAACAGCAGATTTTATTTTGTCAGAATCGGTTAAGTCTTTGTCGGTTCCGCTTACCTGCCAAACCGTTTCAGATTTGCTTTCGCCCTCAACTAATTCCGAAACAAATATAATTTTATTTTGGTCTTCTATAACCTCGGCGGTGGCTATATTGGCGGAATCAATATTAATAACCTCGAAAGAAGAATCGGTGTTATCGTCTCGGGCCTTTTCGGGTATAAGTTTAACAACGGCCACCGTAACGCCTGCAATTAAACAAACCGCTAAAAGTGTTGCCAAAAGCCTTTTTAAAAGTGGTTTTTTGGGCGGTTTTTTATCGTTATGCTCTGCAGGAGCCGAAAATATTGTGGAATACTCTTGGGGCGAACTCATCTGTTCCTCCTCCTAATCCAAACATAAACACCTGCACCAATAAGAACAAGCGGGGTTATAACCATAAACAGAACAACAATTACGGTTGTGCCCGATTCACTTA
>JAFSIN010000050.1 GCA_017439765.1 Clostridia bacterium
AAATAACGCAATACCAATCAAGTGATATTGTACTATCATTTACCGCCTTATATATTATTTTAGAAACGAATGGTCTCAAACCGTTATAGGAGCAAAAGCATTATAGCAAATATCGAATTTAGTTCAAGTCCTCCCCAAAAGCCGTTTTGGGCTTAGGATATCTACCCAGTTTCACTTGAAAAAATGGGATAAAAAATCCAGTAACCGCCCAGGTTACTGGAT
Organism: Clostridia bacterium; assembly: GCA_017439765.1. Classification (GTDB taxonomy): domain Bacteria; phylum Bacillota; class Clostridia; order Oscillospirales; family Acutalibacteraceae; genus SIG565. The sequence goes on from JAFSIN010000050.1 coordinate 223, forward strand.
TTCTTGCACCGATATCTAAATCGGTTCGCATTGTTGGCAAGTTGCACCGATTTAGATATCTTTTTAAACTCTCCGACAAATTTTGATTTGTCAATTTGTTTTCATGTCCACTAAAACCGCATCTTCTACGGAAAAGTAGTCATTCAAATCACTGCTGATACCAGCAGCCAAGTATGCTTGCTCAAATGAAATGGTTTCTTGATTGCTCAGATATACAAAAGTTGAATCAACAGCCGCGTTGGGCATTCTGCCGCTGATTTCTAACCTATACTTGTATATATGCCCATCACATTCCCAAGAGCCATCACTCAGTTCATAGTATGTTTTCAAATCGCTTTCTATTGTTTTGACTTGCTCGGGAGTTTGCTTGCCACAACCAATCAAGCATAATAAGAAAGCCGTCATAAGGATAAAACTAACTATCTTTTTTATATTAATACACTCCTTTGCCAAATTCTTATTTATCGAACTGATTATATCATAAAATTTTAAACTTTTCCACTACTATTGATTTAAGATTTAGTTCAAGTCCTGTCAAAACTAAAATAAAAAAATCTCAGTCTCCCGTGTGGGAAACTGAGATTTTTTGGTTGCGGGGACAGGACTTGAACCTGCGACCTCCGGGTTATGAGCCCGACGAGCTACCAGCTGCTCTACCCCGCGATATATTAGGCGTTTTTTTGAGCGCCTATATATTATACTACAACTAATATGCTTTTGCAAGTGCTTTTTATTACTTTTTTAAAAATTTTTCTAAAACAAAGCAAACTGCAAAAATTAACAAATTTATAATCACTATACTGGAGCCGGGCGAAGTGCCTAATATAAGCGATAAAACCATGCCACCCAAAAATCCAACTAATGCAATTGCGGCCGAGGTTATTATAACCGTTTTATAGCATTTTGATACACGTGAGGCTGATAATACCGGAAAAATTATTAGGCTTGAAATTAACAAAGCGCCCATCATGCGCATGCCAATTACCACGGTAGCAGCGGTAAGGCAAGCAAGCAAGGTTGTGTAAAAGCCTGTTTTAATGCCGGTTGCTTTGGCAAAATCTTCGTCGAAGGTAACCGAAAACAGTTTATTATAAAAAACTGCATATAAAAACAGCACAACTATTGCAACGGTTACGGTAATAATCATATCTTGGTTGCTCACTGTATAAATGCTGCCAAACATATAGCTGCTAATATCAATATTGCCGCCACCCGAAAGTTTCACGGCGGTATAGCCTATTGCCAAGGCCGAGCTTGAAATTAAAGCGGTTGCGGCGTCGCCCTTTATTTTACTGTTTTTGTCAATTTTAAGCAGCAAAAATGCCGCTAAAATAACAACAGGTATTGCAACATAAAGCGGTGCCAGACCTAAACTTAAGGCCACGGCGCTTGCGCCAAAACTAACATGTGAAAGACCATCGCCAATCATGGAAAAGCGTTTGAGCACCAAGCTAACGCCCAAAAGCGCTGCACAAACCGAAACCAAAACACCTATTATTAACGCATTTATGAAAAAATCATATGTAAACAGTGTGGATAAAAAATTAATCATGGTGGTGGCCCTCCTCCAGCATTATTTTGCCAAGCGGAGAATTAACATATTCTTTAGTGCTGCCGTAATAATGACTGTTGTGGCTTAAATGCAAAATATTATTGGCATATTTTATGGCACAATGAATATCGTGTGAAATCATAATTATTGTGTAGCCGCCGGCTTTAAGCTGCTCTAAAATCTCGAAAAAATCGGCAATTGCTAATGGGTCCAAAGCGTTTAGAGGCTCGTCCAACAACAACACCCCGTTTGAAGCTGCCAATGCCCTGCCTAAAAGCACACGTTGCTTTTGGCCGCCCGAAAGCTCTTTAAATGGTTTGTTTTTAATATCGGTAATGTGTAATTGTTCTAAAATTTTATTGGCCTTAATTTTTTGTGCCTTTTTAAAAAACGGAATTATGGCCGAAGAATTTAAAAAACCCGACATTATAATTTCGTGAACACTTGCCGGAAAATCGGCCTTGATTTCAACCTGTTGAGGCAAATAACCAATCTTATTTTTAATTTTTTTGTTAACCTCAACGCTGCCTTTTGTGGCTTCACTTAGACCCAACAGCAAGCGCATAAGGGTTGATTTGCCTGTTCCGTTTTCGCCAATTATGCTTAAAAATTCGCCGCTTTTAACGGTAAAGTTAATATTTTCAAGCACATATGTTCCCGAAAACTTTTTATAAAGATTTTTTACCTTTATTAGTTCCATTAATTTAGCCCTTCCTTTAACGCCTGCCTGTTGCGAGCCATAATATTTAAATAAGTAACATTATTATTAAAATCGTTAATACTTATGTTGTGAAACGAATGCAGTTCTATAACCTTAGCACCGGTGTTTTCGGCAACAGTATTAGCCAAAAAGCCACTTGAAAGCTCGGTTACAAACACTGCTTTTGCATTATTTTCTTTAACGCTGTTTATTAAGTTTGTTACGGTTAATAAATCGGCATCGGTATCTTTAGCGCAGCCCGAGAATGCAGAAATATGGTCAAGGCCGTAATATTCCGCAAAATATTCATAAGGGAATCTGTCGGGCACTATTAATGTTTTTAACCGGCTGTTTTCCACAACTTCTTTGGTTTTTTGCGCTTCTTCGTTAATTTTGTTAATATAATTATTGGCATTTTCTTCATAAATTGCCGCATTTGTTTTATCAATTTGGCATATTTTATTTTTAATTTGTTCCACCATTATTATTGCATTTTGGGGCGATGTCCAAAAATGTTCGTCGGGGTGGGAATGATTATGCTCGTGTGAATGAGATTCTGTTTCGGTTAAAAAATCGGCCGTTTTTAATACATTTTGTGTGCTGACCGATTCTAATATTTTATTCACCCAATTTTCCGATTCGCCGCCTATATAAACAAACAAATTGCTGTTTGCAATATCCACAATGTTTTTAGCGGTGGGTTCAAAAGCATGAAGGTCGCTGCCGGGTGGTAAAATTAAATCTACCGCCCCTAAATCACCGGCAACCGCCACTGCGAAATCGTAAACCGAAATACAAGAGGCTGTAATTTTTAATTTTTGGGGTGCAACATTTTTAACCCCACAGCCCGAAAACACAAGGCACAGGCACAAACAAATAGCCAAAACAACATTAAATTTTTTCATGCCCACACCTCCTTTTAACAACAATTAATTTTACTATATTGAAAATAAAATGTCAAATAATAAAAAAACACCCCGTAATAAAACGGGGTGTTTTTTAAAACTTAAATTAATAATTTTCGGCGTGAATTTCAAAATAGGCTTGTGGATGAACACAAACGGGGCAAACTTCGGGTGCTTTCATGCCTACTACAATGTGGCCGCAATTACGGCATTCCCAAACCTTAACCTCGCTTTTTTCAAACACTTTTTTAGCCTCTACATTAGAAAGTAATGCTCTGTAGCGTTCTTCGTGGGCCTTTTCAATAGCGGCAACGCCACGGAACTGCTCGGCTAATTCGTGGAAGCCTTCTTCGTCGGCCTCTTTGGCCATACGGTCGTACATGTCGGTCCATTCATAATTTTCGCCGTCGGCTGCGGCAACAAGATTTTGGGCGGTATCGCCAATTTCATTTAATGCTTTAAGCCATAATTTTGCGTGCTCTTTTTCGTTGTCGGCTGTTTTTAAAAACAAAGCGGCAATTTGCTCGAACCCTTGTTTTTTAGCAACCGATGCATAATAGGTATACCTGTTTCTTGCCTTGGATTCGCCGGCATATGCTTCCCATAAATTTTTTTCGGTTTTGGTGCCTTCGTATTTATTTTTTCCCATAATAACAACTCCTTAAAATTTATTTGCTGTTTTAATTATATTTATTATTAACCAAAAAATCAATATTATAATTGATTTTTTTACAAAAAAATATATAATAATATTGGTGATTAAATGAATATAATTTTAATTGGTATGCCGGGCTGCGGCAAAAGCACCATTGGTGTTATTTTAGCAAAAACCCTGCTTTTAGATTTTTTAGACACTGACCTTATAATTCAAAACAAATATGGCAAGGCCTTATATCAAATAATAAACGATTTAGGCACTAATGAATTTAAGAGCATTGAAAACAATATTATAAGCCAAATTGAGTGTGAAAACTGTGTTATTGCAACCGGTGGCAGTGCAGTTTATGGTGAAAAAGCCATGCAAAACCTTAAAAAAGACGGCAAAATCATTTATTTAAAATTGCCCGAAGCAGAAATTATAAACAGGCTTAACAACATTAAAACCCGCGGTATTGTTATAGAAAAGGGGCACACAATTAACCAACTTTATTTAGAAAGAACCCCGCTTTATGAAAAATATGCCGATATTACGGTAGATTGCAGCGGACTTACCGCCGAAGAATGTGTAGAAAAAATTATTGAAAAATTAAAAGCAGATGCTTAAAGCATCTGCTTTTTTTATAATGTAGCGGCCATAACCGCCTTTATTGTGTGCATACGGTTTTCGGCCTCTTCAAATACTACCGATTTTGGCCCCTCTATTACTTCGTGGGTAACCTCCATGCAATCTATACCAAACTTTTCGTAAATTTCTTGACCTACTGTTGTGTTTAAATCGTGAAAAGCGGGCAAGCAGTGCATAAATATAGAGTTCTCGCCGGTATTATCCATAATACTTTTTGTAACCCTATATGGTGTTAAATCGTTAATTCTTTCCTTCCAAACGCTGTCGGGCTCGCCCATTGAAACCCAAACGTCTGTATAAATAACGTCGGCATTTTTTGTAGCAACGGTTGCATCTTCACAAAATGATAGTGTGGCGCCTGTTTGCTTAGCTATTTCTTGGCATTCATCAATTAAACGGCTGTCAGGAAAATATTTTTTGTTAGTGCAAGCCACAAAGTGCATTCCCATTTTAGCACAGCCAACCATAAGCGAGTTGCCCATATTATAGCGGGCATCGCCCATATATACTAATTTTTTACCGGCTAAGGTGCCGAATTTTTCTTTAATGGTTAAAAAATCGGCTAAAATTTGGGTTGGGTGGAATTCGTTAGTAAGACCGTTGTAAACCGGAACACCTGCAAAAGAAGCTAATTCCTCTACCCTTTCTTGCCCAAAACCGCGGTATTCAATGCAATCGAACATACGGCCTAAAACCCTTGCGGTGTCGGCGATACTTTCCTTTTTGCCAATTTGTGAAGCAGAAGGGTCAAGGTAAACTGGGTGCATACCAAGGTCGGCAGCGGCCACCTCGAAGGCACAACGGGTGCGGGTGCTTGTTTTTTCAAAAATTAATGCAATTGTTTTGCCTTCACAGAGTCTGTGTTTTTTGCCTGCTTTTTTTAATGCCTTAAAATTTGCGGCAGAATCAATTAACTCTTCAATTTCGCTTGGAGTAAAATCTAAAAGTTTTAAAAAATGTTTGCCTTTTAAGTTCATATATTTTCTCCTAAAACCTGTTTAATAATTAAAATTGCTTTTTCAAGTTGTGGCCAACCAATGTTTAAGGCGGGCAAAAGCCTAACCTTATTTTTAGCAGTTAAGCAAAGAACACCCTTTTCCATACATTTTTTTACAATGTCAGAAGCATTTGATGTTGGCTCAATGCCAACCATTAGCCCCATGCCCGAAAGGGATTTTACACCCTTTGCGCCTTTTAGTTGGTTAAAAATATAATTGGATTTTTCTGTAACCTCGGCTAAAAGGGAATCGTTAATTTGGTTAACAACCGAAAGCGCTGCTGCGCAGACCACAGGGTTGCCGCCGTATGTAGAACCGTGGTCGCCAAAAGATAAAACATTTTGGCATTTTGCGCCAAAAATGGTGGCGCCTATTGGTAAACCACCGCCAAGGCCTTTGGCCGTTGTAACGATGTCGGGCGTAATAGAAAAATTCATATAGGCATACATTTTTCCTGTACGGCCATTGCCTGTTTGAACTTCATCAACAATTATAATAATATCATTTTCTTTTGCTAAATTATTTATAGCGTTTATAAAATCGGCCTCAAGGGTAATTACGCCACCCTCACCCTGAACACACTCTAACATAATGGCAGCAACCTTATTGTTTTTTAAGGTTTCTTCAAGTGCTTTTATGTTGTTAATTGGGGTGTGAACAAAACCCGGTGTTAAGGGATTAAACAGTTCGTGGTAATGGGCCTGACCTGTGGCAGCAAGTGTGGTTAAGGTGCGGCCGTGAAAACTACCTTCTAAAGTTACAATTATATTATAATCGGCACCCTTTTTTTCGGCTGCATATTTTCTGGCAGCTTTAATGGCACATTCGTTGGCCTCGGCGCCTGAGTTTGAAAAGAAAACCTTTTTAAGACCTGTTTTTTGGCACAAAACCTTGGCAAGATTGGCACAAGGGGCGGTGTAATACAAATTAGATGTGTGTTGCACAAGTCTAATTTGTTTTTCAATGGCGTTTATCCAATCTTCATTAGCAAAGCCTAAAGATGTAACACCAATGCCCGAGCCCATATCTATATATTCTTTACCGTTAATATCATACAAAAGCGAACCTTTGCCCGATGTGATTTCTACAGGAAAACGGTTATATGTGGGGGCTACATAGGTTTTGTCAAGTTCAAAAGTACTATTCATTATTATCCCCCATAACCATTGTGCCGGCACCTTCATCGGTTAAAATTTCCATTAATATTGAGTGTGGCACTCGGCCGTCCATTATAATAACATTTTTAACGCCCTTTTCAATGGCTTCAATGCAGCACTCCACCTTAGGAATCATTCCACCCGACACAACGCCGCTTTGGTATAAATTACGGGCTTCACTTACCGTAACATGTGGTATTAATGTGGATGTATCGTTTTTATCACGCAGGATGCCTGCTATATCGGTCATCATAATAAGCCTTTCGGCCGACAACGCACCTGCAATAAATGCAGCGGCGGTATCGCCGTTAATATTATAGGCGTTGCCCTGTTTGTCGCACCCAATTGTAGAAACTACAGGAATATAACCCTTTTCTAATAAGTCTAAAATCGGATTTATATGTACCTTTTCAATTTTACCAACATAGCCTAAGCGTTCATCTTTAACGGTGGCTTCAATTAAGCGACCATCCATACCCGAAATGCCCATGGCCTTGCCACCCTTCATTTCTAAAAGGTTTACAAGGGTTTTATTAACCTTGCCTGCCAAAACCATTTGAACAATATCTACAGTTTCTTTGTCGGTTACTCTAAGACCGTCTACAAACTCGGCTTTTTTGCCAAGTTTGCCCATAATATCGTTGATTTCGGGTCCACCGCCATGCACCAAAACAACCTTAACACCAATTAGCCATAAAAGAACAATATCTTCCATAACCTGTTGTTTTAGTTGTTCGTTAACCATTGCATTGCCACCGTATTTAATAACAACAATTTTGCCGTTATATCTTTTAATATAGGGCAATGCTTGGGTTAAAACCTCGGCCCTTTCTAAATTTGAAAATTGATTTTCTAACATAAAAGCATCTCCAAAATAATATTAGGTTCTGTAATCGCCGTTAATTTTTACATAATCGTAGGTTAAATCGCAGCCCCATGCGGTAGCCGAATATTCCCCACTGCCTAAATTAACCAGAATTTCTATTTCGTTTTCCAGTAAAATCTTTTTAGCAATATCTTCTGAAAAATCTACACCTGCACCATTTTTGCAAACGCATATTTCGCCTTTTTCGGATGCAAAAGACACATCAATTTTATTAACATCAACATCAGCACCGCTGTAGCCTATGGCACAAAGCACCCTGCCCCAGTTGGCATCGGCCCCGAACATAGCGGCTTTTAATAGGCTCGAGCAAACCACACTTTTTGCAACTGTTTTGGCGGTCTGGTGGCTTTTGGCACCGCTAACCACACATTCAATCAACTTTGTGGCGCCCTCGCCATCGCCTGCTATAACTCGGCACAGATTTACCGTTACGGTATTAAGCGCCTTCATAAACTGGGTATAATCTTCGTTTTCGATAGTAATTTCGGGGTTACCGGCAAGCCCATTAGCCAATACTGTTACCATATCGTTAGTAGATGTATCGCCATCGACACTTAGCATATTAAAGGTATTGGCAATATCGGACGATAACGCTTTTTTAAGCATCTCACTGGAAATTGCAGCGTCGGTGGTAATGAACACAAGCATTGTGGCCATATTTGGATGAATCATGCCGCTGCCCTTGGCAATTCCACCTATTTTGCAGGTTTTGCCCGAAAGTTCAAATTCCACCGCTATTTCTTTTTCGCAGGTATCGGTGGTCATGATGGCGTTGGCGGCCGAATTGCTGCCACTATATGAAAGGCCTTCAACTAAACTTGGCATACCCTTTTTTATTGGTGTAATATTAAGCGGTTGGCCAATAACTCCTGTAGAGGCTACCACAACGTTGTTGCGGTTTATGCCTGTGTGTTGCTCAACTAAATCACACATATCACCCGCAATTTGAATACCATTGGCATTACAGGTGTTGGCGTTGCCGCTATTACAAATAATGGCTTGCGCTTTGCTGTCTTTTAAATTTTGTTTTGTAACTATTAGCGGCGCACCCTTTACTAAATTGGTTGTATAAACCGCAGCGGCATTGGCAACAACATCGCTGGTAATTAAAGCTAAATCTTTTTTAGTGCGATTTTTGCGAATTCCACAATGAATTCCGCTTGCCTTAAAGCCTTTAGCTGCACAAACGCCACCGTTAATAATTTTCATAAATTCACTACCTTTATATTTTAAGGCCCAATGTTTCTTCAGAGCCCAACATAATATTTAAATTTTGTATTGCGGCGCCCGAGGCACCTTTACCTAAATTATCGTAACGTGCAGTTAACACAAAACGTTGGTTATTCCCCTGCACCGATATTTCCATATTATCGAACCCACTTAATTTTGCGGCCGATAAAAACCCATCTTCGTTATTATTGCTATAGGTTATTACCTTACCCGAATAATACTCTTTATAAACCTGTTCAATCTCACTTAAATTGCCGTTAATTTGGCTTATATTAAGTGGAACGCTAACCAACATTCCGCTATAAAAATTGGCTACAACAGGGCAAAAAACAGGCGTAGAGTTAATGCCGGTAATTACCTGCATTTCTTTAAGGTGTTTATGCTCTTGGCTAAGGGCATAATGCCTTGGGGCAGAAAATAAAATGTTTTTATTTTCGGTTTCATATTCCGCTATCATTTTTTTGCCGCCGCCCGAATAACCCGTTAGGGAAAAACAACTTAAATTAGCACTTTTTTCTAAAATACCGGCCTTAATTAGCGGATAAACCAAGGCTATAAACCCGCTTGCATGACAACCTGGGTTGGCAACAAACTGCGCATTTTTTATTTTTTCTTTAAAGCCTTTAAGTTCGGGCATACCGTAAATAAATTTTTTATTTGTGCGGTGGGCGGTTGAAGTGTCTATAATACGGGTATTACCCTTAAGCTTAGCCACCATTTCGGTTGCGGCTTGGTCGGGCAGGCACAAGACGGCAATGTCGGCACCGTTTATTGCAGCCTTTCTGGCCGAAAAATCTTTTCGAATTTCTTCGGGCAAGGTAATTAATTCAATATCTTGCCTGTTAATTAATCGGTCATAAATTCTTAAGCCTGTAGTTCCGGCGCTGCCATCTATAAAAACCTTAGTCATTTAAAACTGCCTTTCTTACAAAATCTATTTGTTTTTCCACCGACTCTACCGATGTTCCGCCCTCGCTAATACGTTTTTGTGCGCAGGCCTTTAAATCAATTTGGGTATAAATATCGTTTTCAAACAAAAAACTAAACTGTTTATATTCTTGCAAACTTAAAGTTTCTAATATTTTGTTTTCTTTAATGCAATAAGCCACAATCTCGCCCGAAATTTTATAGGCTGTTCTGAACGGTAGGTCTTTTTTAACCAAATAATCGGCCAAATCTGTGGCATTTATAAAGCCTTTGCTGGCGGCAAGCAACATATTATCGGTGCAAACTGCCATAGTATTTATCATGGGTTCAAACACCTTTAGGCACATTTTCACGGTATCAACAGCGTCAAAAATGCATTCCTTATCTTCTTGCATATCTTTGTTATAAGCGAGTGGCAAACCTTTAAGCACCGTTAAAATAGACATTAAATCGCCATATACTCTGCCGGTTTTGCCTCGCACAAGTTCGGCCATATCGGGATTTTTCTTTTGTGGCATTATTGATGAACCTGTTGTATAATTATCGCTAAGTTCTATAAACTTAAATTCCCAGCTCGACCACAAAATAATCTCCTCTGAAAAACGGGAAAGGTGCATCATAAGAATAGCCAAATTGCTAATTAATTCGGCACAAAAATCTCTGTCGGACACGCCATCTAACGAGTTTAAAACAATTCCGTCGAACCCTAATTTTTCGGCCTCAAAATAGCGGTCGGTGTTATAGGTGGTTCCTGCCAAAGCGCAGCAACCAATAGGGCTTAGGTTCATTCTTTTTTTAGTGTCTGCAAGGCGCTCTAAATCCCTGAGCAGCATAAAGGCATAAGCCATTAAATGATGCCCAAAGGTTACGGGTTGCGCCCGTTGTAAATGAGTGTAACCCGGCATAATTGCGTCTTTATACATTTCTGCTTTGTTAACAATTGCCCCAATTAGCGCTTTAACAAGGTCTGAAATTTCGTTAATTTCGGTGCGCAAGTGCATTCTGATATCGAGCGCTACCTGGTCGTTACGGCTGCGGGCGGTGTGCAATTTTTTGCCAACATCACCCACACGGGCGGTTAACTCTTGCTCTATAAACATATGTATATCTTCGCTTTGCATATCGAACTCAAGGCTGCCGTTTTCTAATTCATTTAATATTTTTTCCAGTTCGTTTATAATAATCTCGCTATCCGATTCGGCAATTATGCCCTGTTTGCTTAACATTGCAGCGTGTGCAATACTGCCTAAAATATCGGATTTATACATTTTATAATCAAAATGAATAGACGAATTAAAATCATCGGCTATGGAATCGGTAATACCCGAGGTTCTTCCTGCCCACATTTTAGCCATTTTTAATTTCTCCTTAAAACTTGATTAAGTCCTGTGCTTTTTTACACAGGACTTATATTTTTATTTACCATCTACAATAGCTTGAACCTTTATTGGTAAACCGTAAAGGTTAATAAAGCCTGCAGAATCTCTTTGGTCGTAATCGCTTTCGCCAAATGTGGCAATCTCTTCGCTGTATAGCGAATATTTGCTCCAAACACCGGCGTTTATCATATTGCCCTTATAAAGTTTAAGTTTAACAGTGCCGGTAACCCTTTCTTGAGTTTTGTCAACAAAGGCCGAAAGTGCCTCTCTTAACGGTGTGAACCATTGGCCGTTATAAACAAGCTCGGCAAAGGTTATTGAAAGCCTTTGTTTTTCGTGCATTGTAAGTTTATCAAGGCATAAAGTTTCAAGCACACTGTGTGCTTTATATAAAATGGTGCCGCCGGGGGTTTCGTAAACGCCGCGGCATTTCATGCCAACCAAACGGTTTTCTACAATATCAATAATACCAATGCCGTTAGCACCGCCAATTTCGTTAAGTTTTAAAATAATTTCTTTAGCGGTTAATTTTTGGCCGTCCAACGCAACCGGAACACCTTTTTCAAAATCTATGGTAACATATGTAGGTTTATCGGGTGCGGCAATTGGCGAAACACCCATTTCTAAAAAGCCTTCTTTTTCATAAAGCGGTTCGTTACCTGTATCCTCTAAATCCATACCCTCGTGGGACAGGTGCCATAGGTTTTTATCTTTAGAATAATTGGTTTCGCGGTTAATTTTCAGCGGAATATTATGTGCTTCGGCATATTCAATTTCTTCTTCACGAGATTTAATATCCCATTCCCTCCAAGGTGCTATAATTGGCATATTGGGGGCAAAATGTTTAATAGCAAGTTCGAACCTTACTTGGTCGTTACCCTTACCTGTGCAGCCGTGGCAGATAGCATCGGCCCCTTCTTTAATGGCAATATCAACAAGGCCTTTTGCAATGCAAGGACGTGCGTGTGAAGTACCTAACAAATACTCTTCATAAACGGCGCCGGCCTTCATGGTTGGTATAATATAATCATTAACATATTCTTCGGTTAAATCTAACACATAAAGTTTAGAAGCACCTGTTTTAATGGCTTTTTCTTCTAAGCCTTCTAATTCGTCGGCCTGGCCAACGTTGCCCGAAACGGCAATAACCTCACAATTATTGTAGTTTTCTTTAAGCCACGGAATAATAATTGAGGTGTCTAAACCACCCGAATAGGCTAATACAACTTTTTTAATATCATTTTTATTCATTACTAAAA
>JAFSIN010000051.1 GCA_017439765.1 Clostridia bacterium
CTGTCGGCATCGCTGTTTTGTGAAAATGCAACACCGTTCGAAATAAAAACGCTTTTTTCAAAAGACGCAGCGCTGATTCCAAAAAATTCAAGCCCAACTTCAACATTGCCCGAAAGGCTTTGGCTGACGCCTGAATCAAGGTTAATAAGGTTAATTACATCGGCCGAGTTGCTTAATTTAAACTCGCGTTCTAAACGGTAGTTTGTGCCGTTATGCGTAAACTCAACCGAACCGCCCATTTTAGAATTATCCCACGGGGCGTATTTTTTACGGGTGTTTTTGCTGATTTCACTCGAGCGGCCTGTGCTGCCGTAAAACATCATTTTTAAAAATTCACTAATGGTTGTTTTGCCGGCTTCGTTTTGGCCGTAAATAATGTTTAAGCCACTATTAAAATCTAATTTTTTGTTTTTAAGTTTACCAAATGCGGCAATATTAACAGAATTAATTTTCAACCAAATTCACCTCCGCATTGAAGGCCGAAAGGCCTAAGTAAAGCGCTTTTTCTAATTTTTCTTTGTTAAAAGAATCGGTCTCGGATTCAATTTTTTTAAGCATTGTTTTGACAAAAATGCCCTTTAAGGAATTTTCATTTTTAAGCACATTAAGGTCAACCTTAATTTTGGTGTTGTTGCGAATTTTAGCGTAATAAACAAAGGGGCTTATGCGCTTTAAAATTTCGGTATTATTAAAATTGGCATTTTCCCCTACAAATCCGTCTAAAATAATTTTGTAAAAATTTTTGCCAAAACTTTGACCGTATCTTTCTCTAAGCACGGCCAAAATTTGTTCGGCAGCCTCGGCCGAATTTTGTTTGTCGCTAATATCAACATTAACCGTATTAAACGACCTTTCGGCTGTTTCTATAAATTTTGTTTTAAGGGTTTTGCCCGTAAATTCGCCCAGCACAACGCCCTTAATTCCGCCCTCGTCAAATCCGTGGGGCTCGGGTGTGCCGCTGTAACAAAAATGGGTCGAGCCGATTTTTTCTACGCCCGAAAAGGCATGAATGTGGCCAAGGGCAATATAATCCATGCCCGAAGTTTCTAAAAAATTGCGGGTAATGGGGTTGTAGTTGCCGTTTGTTACCGAGCCAAGTTCGGCGTGCAGCACCATTATATTTATTTTTTCGTCTTTAATAACGGGCAGCGAAAAACTATTAGAGCCTTGCTCATATATGCTTTTAAACGATTTGCCGTAAATTCTAACCGGTAAATTTTCGGGTTCTAAAATGCAGTCTTGGGTGTCTAATACTAAAAGATTTTGTGGCAGGGTGTGGGTTAAAAATGGCGAATCGGCGGTTAGTGGGTCGTGGTTGCCGGCCGCAAAAACAACCGTTATGTTGCTATTTGTTTCAACACAGTTTAAAAATGTGTTAAATATTGCCTTTGGCACCGAGTTGTTTTCAAATAAATCACCCGCAATAAGCAAAAGCGAAGCACCCTCGTTTTTGGCAAGGGCAAAAATTCTTTCAAGGCAAAGCAACATTTCGGCGTTTCGCTCGGCACTTTGCTCTTTTAAATTAGATAATTCTGCGCCTAAGTGAAGGTCGGCAGTATGTAAAAATCTTATGTTATTTTCCAAAACAATTACCTCAATTTAAAATTTCTTATGTTTATTTTAACATTAAGTTTGGGTTATAGCAAGAAAATATTGCCTTTAGTGAAAATTTAGGTTATAATATATTAAATATTATAAGGGGGAGTATGCTTGGATATTTTAGTTGGCGATAAAATAGTTATGAAAAAACAACACCCTTGCGGCTCTTCGGAATTCTTGGTTACAAGAATTGGAATGGATTTTAAAATCCGTTGCACAGGCTGTGGGCACGAGGTTATGTTGCCCCGCCAAAAGTGTGAAAAAAGCATTAAAAAAGTAATTCGCGAAACGAAAGGAATTTAAGTAATGTTTGATAAATTAAGCGCAGTTGAACAAAGATTTCAAGAGGTAGGCAACGAGCTTATGAAGCCCGAAACGGTGTCGGATAATGAGTTGTTTAAAAAACTTATGAAAGAGCATAAGCAGCTAACGCCTATTGTTGAAAAATATAGGGAATACAAAGTAGCAAAACAGGCCGAAGAAGAAGCCAAAGCGCTTTTAGATGAAGGCGGAATGGATAAAGATTTTAAAGAATTGGTGGAAGAAGAGTTTTTAGCAGCCAAGGCTAAAATTGAAGAAACGGCTGAAGAACTTAAAATTTTGCTTTTACCTAAAGACCCTAACGATGATAAAAACGTTATTATAGAAATTCGTGGCGGCGCCGGTGGCGACGAGGCAGCTCTTTTTGCCGGTAGTCTAATGCGAATGTACTCTATGTATGCAGAAAGCAAACGCTGGAAAACCGAAATTTTAAACGCCAACGAAACCGAGCTTGGCGGCTTTAAAGAGGTTAGCTTTATGATAGAGGGCGAGGGTGCATATTCAAAATTAAAATATGAAAGCGGAGTGCACAGGGTTCAGCGTGTGCCCGAAACCGAAACCCAAGGCCGTATACACACCTCTACCGTTACGGTAGCAGTATTGCCCGAGGCCGAAGAGGTTGAGGTGGAAATTAACCCCGCCGATTTACAAATAGACACCTACCGTGCAGGCGGTGCAGGTGGCCAACACGTTAATAAAACCGAATCGGCAATACGTATAACACACCTGCCAACAGGTTTGGTGGTTGAGTGCCAAGACGAACGCAGTCAGCACAAAAACAAAGACAAAGCCATGAAGGTTTTGCGCTCACGTCTTTACGAGGCCATTCAGCGCGAACAAAACGATGCCATTGCATCTGATAGAAAGGCACAGGTTGGCACAGGCGACCGAAGCGAAAGAATCAGAACCTACAACTATCCACAAGGCCGTGTAACCGACCACCGCATTGGTTTAACCCTTTATAAAATTGAACAAATTTTAAACGGCGATATTGATGAAATTGTAGAGGCTTTAAACACCTTCTACAGAGCCGAAATGTTAAAGGCTGATGAAGAGCAGTAATGGAAACTTTAGAACTTTTATTAGACAAAAGTAATAAGGAAAACAGTATAAATAAAGCGGCCGAAATTTTAAAAAACGGCGGTGTTGTTGCCATGCCCACCGAAACGGTTTATGGTTTGGCGGCATCGGCCTATGATAACGATGCCATAACCAAAATTTTTACGGCTAAGGGCAGACCGCAAGATAACCCGCTGATAGTTCATGTTTGCAATATGCAAATGTTAGGCGAGGTGGCTGAAAATATCCCCCCCGAAGCCTTTGGTTTAGCAGAAAAGTTTTGGCCCGGTCCACTCACATTGGTTTTAAAAAAAGGCCCCAAAATTTGCAACAATGTTTCGGCCGGACTTAACACCGTGGCCGTTAGAATGCCTAATAACGACATTGCGCTTGAACTTATAAATAAAAGTGGGCTTCCGCTTGCGGCACCGTCGGCCAATTTGTCGGGCAGGCCAAGCCCCACAAAAGCCGAGCACGTTATTGCCGATTTAAATGGTAAAATAAATGCCGTTTTAATGTCCGATTCAAGTGCGGTTGGGGTTGAATCAACCGTGGTAAGTTTGTGCACAAACCCGCCAAGGCTTTTACGCCCGGGCGCAGTAACAAAAGAGCAATTAGAAGAATTTTTGCCTGATTTGGTGGTAGACAATGCCGTGCTTAACGAGTTAAAAGAAGGCGAAAAGGCGGCATCGCCCGGCATGAAATATAAGCACTATGCCCCAAAAACCGAAGTAACATTGGTTGAGGGCTCGAGCCAAGATTTTGCAAAGTTTGTTAACAGCAAAACAGACTGTGTAGCCGTTTGTTTTTTAGAAGATGCCGGCATATTAACAGAAAAAATTGTTTACGGCAGCACCAGAAACGAGGCAACCTTGGCCAAAAATTTATTTGAATGTTTAAGGCAGTTAGATAATAAGGGTTACAAAAAGGCGTATGTTCATGCACCTACCAAAAACGGAATAGGTCTTGCGGTTTATAACAGGTTGATTAGAGCTGCAGCCTTTAAGGTGGTAAAACTATGAAAACAATTATAGGTTTAACCGGCCAAACAGGTGCCGGCAAAAGCAGCACTAAAAATATTGCCGAAAATCTTGGTTTTTTTGTAATTGATTGCGACATTGTTGCAAAAAATGTAACCAACCAAAACGACGCTGCTAAAGAGGCGCTGGTTAATGCCTTTTCTGAAAAAATTTTAAATAATGGTAAAATTGACAGGAGGCTTTTGGCTGCCGCGGCATTTAAAAATAAACAAAGCACTTTATTGTTAAACAAAACCTTGTTGCCCTTTATTGTTACCGAAATTAAAGACATAATAAAGGGCAGTAGCAGCAGTTTAATTTTGCTTGACGCCCCAACCCTTTTTGAAAGCGGAATTAACAATATTTGCCAAAAAACCATTGCTGTTTTAGCCAATACTAAAATAAGAAAAGAGCGCATAATATTAAGGGATAATTTAACCGACGAGGCTGCAGATTTAAGGTTGAATGCCGGCAAAGATGATGATTTTTATAAACAAAACGCCGATTATGTAATTTATAACAACAACACACAGGTTGAATTTTTAGGTGAATTTGAAAATATTTTAAAGCAAATTTTAGGAGGAAAATAAAATGAGTGAAATTTCGGCCGCCGAGGCACTAAAGCAAAAACTTTTTATTGAGCACAAAAACGGTGTTTTAAGGGCAGATGACAGCACAATTGCCGCCGCCGAAGAATTTGCAAAGGGTTATAAAGAGTTTTTAAATAATTCTAAAACCGAACGCGAGGCTGCTAAAAGCGCCATAGAAATTGCAAAAAAGGCAGGCTTTAGCGAGTTTGTAAGGGGCAAAAAATATAAAGCCGGCGACAAATATTTTATTAATAACCGCGGCAAAGCGGTAGCGCTTGTAAATGTGGGCAAAACCCCTTGTGAGCAGGGTGTTCGCATAACGGCAGCGCACATTGATTCACCAAGGCTTGATTTAAAACCAAACCCGCTTTACGAAGAGTTGGAATTAGCTTTATTTAAAACACATTATTACGGCGGAATAAGGAAATACCAATGGACTGCTGTGCCGCTTGCTTTGCACGGTGTGTTTGCTAAAAAAGATGGCACAGTGCAAGAGGTTAGCATTGGCGAAAACGAAAACGAACCCTGCTTTGTGGTTAACGATTTGTTGCCGCATTTGGCAACCGAGCAGGCCAAAAGAACATTGGCCGAGGCCATAAAGGGCGAAGAATTAAATGTTTTGGTGGGCAGTTACCCCTTTAAAGACGACAAAGAAAGTGAACTTGTGAAACTTAATATTTTGAAAATATTAAACGAAAAATACGGCGTAACCGAGGCCGACTTTTTGTCGGCAGAGTTAGAGTGTGTTCCGGCCTTTAAAGCACGCGATATTGGTTTCGATGCTTCGTTAATCGGCTCATACGGGCAGGATGACAGGGTGTGCGCATACCCCGCAATTATGGCGGCAGTGAACACACCAATGCCAAACCACACATTAGTTACCATTTTGGCTGATAAAGAAGAAATAGGTTCCGAAGGTAACACAGGTCTTAACTCGGCATTTTTAAAGTATATTATAGAAGATATTGCCGAAAACGAAGGCGCTAATTATAGAGAGGTGCTTAAAAATTCTAAGTGTTTGTCGGCCGATGTTAATGCAGCCACCGACCCGACCTTCCAGGATGTTATGGAGCGCAAAAACGCAGCATATTTAAACTATGGTGTGGTTATTACAAAATACACCGGTGCCCGTGGCAAAAGCGGCACGTCGGATGCATCGGCTGAGTATGTTGGGTTTGTAAGACAAATGTTAGATAATGCAAACATAGCCTGGCAAACGGGCGAATTGGGTAAAGTAGATGCAGGTGGCGGTGGCACCGTTGCCATGTATATTGCTAACCTTGGTGTAGATGTTGTGGACTTAGGTGTGCCGGTGCTTTCAATGCACGCCCCGTTTGAGACCACTGCTAAATTTGATGTTTATATGGCTTATTTGGCAATGAAGGAATTTGCCCAATAACAAAACAACCTTAGTTTGCATATTATATAACAACCGCGGTAAATTTATTTGGAAGTGGAAAGAATATGTATAACTGTTGTGAAAACAAATCTACTAATCGCTGCTGCTGTTTAATAGTTATATTCGCTATTGTGGCAGGCCTTTTCACCTTGGCTTTAGGATTAATTTTAGGTTCGGTTTTTGCCGAATTCTTTAGTGGAGTTTTGGCAGCATTAGTGGTTTTAACCATTGCTTTGTTTGTTATGGCTATTGTAATACTTGTTTACAAGGCCTGTGCATGCTATCGCAACTAAAGAAAAGCCCCAACTTTAATTGGGGCTTTTTTAAAGGAGAATAAAATGGAAATTAAAAAGGGAATTTACCGGCACTATAAAGGCAACAGTTATGAGGTTTTAGCCATCGCACGCCACAGTGAAACGCTTGAAGATATGGTGGTTTACAAGGCCCTTTACGGCAACGGCGAAATCTGGGTAAGACCTGCGTTTATGTGGGACGAGTCCGTAACCATAGACGGAAAAACGGTTAAAAGATTTAGTTACACCGGTGTTGAATAAAAAATAAAACTATGTTAAAATATTTTTGGTGAATAATATGTTTTTTAAAAATAAAAATTGTGTTTACTCTTATTTGGTGGTTTGCCTTGGCAACCCCGGAAAAGAATATGAAAACACCCGCCACAATGCAGGTTTTAAGGTGGCCGATGTTTTAGAAAAAGATTTTGCTAAATCCGATTTTAAACTAAAACACAAGGCCTTAATTTGTGAATGTGCAATAAACGGCGGGCGGGTGCTTCTTGCTAAACCCCAAACATATATGAATTTATCGGGCGAGGCAGTGAGTGAAATTTGCAAATTTTATAAAATTCAAGTTAACAATGTAATAGTTGTGTTTGACGATATTTCGCTGCCTGTTGGTAAAATTCGGGTCAGGGGCAAGGGTACACACGGCGGCCATAATGGCATGAAAAATATTTCTGAGCACCTAAAAACCACCGATATTATAAGGGTTAAGGTGGGTGTTGGCCAAAAACCTAATACAGAGTATGATTTAAAAGATTGGGTTTTGGGCAAATTCAGCAAAGAAGATAACGAAGTGTTAAATAAGGCCTTTAAAAAGGCGGCCGATGCCACCGTTGAAATTATAAAAAACGGCACCCAAAGTGCTATGAATAAATTTAATAATTAGGCAAATGTATGAAATTTTTAGAAAATTACCTAAAAAAAGAGCCGGCATTTAAAAGCGTTGTAAACAACATTCAAAATGGTTTTTTACCAATATCGGTTTCGGGGCTTTCGCAAATTCACAAATCGGTTTTTGTGGGGTGCGTTGCAGGGTGTTTGCAAAAAACTGCCCTAATAATTACCCCCGATGAACCTTCGGCTACCGAAATCACGGCCGATATTATTGGCCTTGGTTATAACGCTGTGCATTTTCCTGCAAGGGATTTTTGCTTTACCATTGCTGCCGCACAGTCTAAAGAGTATGAATATAAAAGGTTAGACACCCTGTCCAAAATTTTGGGCGGGCATTTTTCGGTTGCCGTTTGTTCGGCCGAAGCCGCCCTGCAGTGCACGGTGCCACCCAATGTTTTAAAGCAAAACTCGTTAGAGTTAAAAACCGCCCAAACCGTAAATTTAGAGTGGTTAACCGAAAAATTAATTTGTATGGGCTATGTTTTAGTGCCCGAAACCGAGGGCCAAGGTCAATTTTCACGCCGTGGCGGAATTTTAGATGTTTTTGCGGTTAACACGGCAAATCCTGTTAGAATAGAGTTTTGGGGCGACGAAATTGACAGTATGAGTGAATTTGATATTTCTTCACAACGCCGCACTCATCCTATAGAAAATCTTAATATAATTCAGGCAGGCGAAATTGTAACAGATACCGACGAATTAATAAAAAAATTAAACGAACTTATGCTGTCGGGTGGTTTAACCCCCGAGCAAATCGGGCAAATATCACAAGATATTTCGTTATTAAATGGCGGTGTTTCGGTGCCGCTTGACAGATATTTGCCGTTAATTTACCCAACCTGTACTATTTTTGATTATTTAAAAAATACAATTATTTTTGTAGCCGAAAGCAGTAAAATTGCCGAGTCTTTAGAGGGAATATACAACAGGCAAAATGAAGACTATATTTTCTATTTGGAAAAGGGATGTATTTTCCCTAATATTAATAAATTCACTTTAAACGAAAGTGAGTTTTATGAAGCCTTAGAAAAGGCTGTATATTTAGAGAATTTTACAAAAACCGACTATAATTTTAATATAAAAGAGCAACTGTCATTTTCGTACAAACGTTTACCACCTTGGAAATCGGATGTTAATGTGTTGTTGGAAGATACCCAATTTTTGCTTAAGAACAAAGGCAAATGTTTGGTTTTGGCAGGTGGCAAAAAGGCGGCCGAGGTTGTTTGTAACAGCCTTAACGCCCGTGGTGTTAAGGCAACGTTAATGTTGGATGAATTGCCCGATACTTTACCAAATGGTATCACCGTAACAAAAGGTGGACTTTCGGCAGGGTTCCAAATAACTGCACAAAATTTTATGCTTGTTACCTGCTACCACATTTTTGGGGGCAACAAAAAGGTCAAACTTAAAAGGAACGAAAATTCCATTGGCTCGCTCGACGAACTAAAGGCGGGCGACTATGTTGTGCATTCTATGCACGGAATTGGTGTTTTTGCAGGCATAAATAAAATTAACAACAAAGGTGTTATTAAAGATTATATAAAAATTAATTACGCCAAAACCGATGTTTTATATGTGCCGGTAACACAGTTGGATTTAATTTCTAAGTATGTTGGCGCCACCGAAAACGGCACCGTAAAATTAAATAGGCTTGGCAACCAAGACTGGCAAAAAACAAGGGCCAGGGTTAAAAAAGCTGTTAAAGAAATGGCCAAAGAATTAACCGCTTTATATGCCAAAAGAATGTCGGTTAAGGGTTATGCCTTCTCGGCAGACACACAGCTTCAGGCCGATTTTGAAGCTGCATTTCCGTTTGCCGAAACGGCCGACCAAATTAGAAGCACCCGTGAAATCAAGGCCGACATGGAACGCCCCGTTCCAATGGATAGGCTGCTTTGTGGTGATGTTGGTTTTGGCAAAACCGAGGTTGCTTTGCGTGCCGCCTTTAAATGTATTAGTGAAGGCAAGCAGTGCGCATTTTTGGTGCCAACCACAATATTGGCTTACCAACATTATAATACCGTTTTGCGCCGCTTTTCAGAACTGCCGCTTAATGTGAAAATGCTTTCTCGTTTTGTAACAGCCTCTGAGCAAAAAAAGGTTATTGAGGGCCTAAAAAACGGTAAGATAGATATGGTAATAGGCACCCATAGGCTAATTTCGGGCGACATTAATTTTAAAAACATTGGCCTTGTTATTATTGATGAAGAGCAGCGTTTTGGCGTTGCCCAAAAAGAAAAGTTAAAACAACTTTACCCGTTCGTAGACGTTTTAACTCTTTCGGCCACACCTATACCACGCACGCTTAATATGGCTATGTCGGGACTTAGAGATATGTCGACAATAGAAGAAGCGCCGGGCGAAAGGTTGCCTGTTCAAACCTATGTTTTAGAACAAAACTGGGCCGTTATTACCGAGGCGTTAAAAAAAGAATTACGACGTTCGGGTCAGGCCTATTATTTGCACAATAAAACCGAAGATATTGAACTTTGTGCCGCCAAAATTAAAGAACTTTTGCCCGAGGCCAACGTTGCTGTGGCTCACGGCAAAATGAGTGAAGAGGAATTATCAAGGGTTTGGCAAAGGCTTGTTGAACACGAAATTGATATTCTTGTTTGCACCACAATTATAGAAACGGGTGTGGATGTGCCAAATGCAAACACCTTAATTGTGGAAAATTCCGACCGTTTAGGCCTTTCACAGCTACATCAAATTCGTGGCAGGGTGGGGCGTTCGGCAAGACGAGCATATGCCTATTTTTGCTTTAACAGGGGGCGCCAAATTTCCGAGGTGGCCGAAAAAAGATTAGAGGCTATTAGGGAATATACCGAGTTTGGCTCGGGCTTTAAAATTGCCATGCGAGATTTACAAATTCGCGGTGCGGGCAATATTTTAGGTGGCGAGCAACACGGTAATTTAGAGGCAGTTGGATACGATATGTATATAAGGCTGCTTAACGAAGCCGTTAACGAGCAAAACGGCATAGCGCCCAAAAAAGAATATGAGTGCACCGTAGACCTTAATATTTCGGCCCATATTCCTGAAAGATATATTGAAAGTTTGCCTGCACGTTTGGGCATTTATAAACGCATAGCGGCGGTGTCTTCTAACGAGCAGAAATTAGATGTTTTAGACGAACTTATAGACCGTTTTGGCACCCCTCCAAAATCGGTAATAGGGCTTATAGATATTGCTTTGTTGCGCTCTAAGGCTGCAAATGCCGGAATATATGAAATTTGTGAGGAAAAAGACGGCCTTGTTTTAAAGGTAAAACAGGTTACCCAAAAACAGATAGACAGCCTAATGCCAATATTTGAAAAAAGGGTGTTTTTAAGCGCCGGCGAAAGCCCTTATTATAAGGTTTCGTTGCTTAAAAAACAGTCGGTCCCAGAGCTTATTTCTGAAATTGCTGCAGCGTTATAAAAAAGGTTTACTTTTTTATTTATTTGTTATATAATAACAACTATGGAGGTTGAATTATGAAAAAAGTTGTGAAAAATACTATTGCGCTATTAATGTGCATTTTTATGAGTTTGAGCATTACTGCTTGCCATAAACAAAACGAAGTAGCTCTTACCATGAATGGTATCAATTACACCTCGGCATACTATTCTTGTGCCCTTATTTTTGCCGATTCCGAGGCTAAACAAAGGGTTAGCGGCAGTGTGGATTCGAGCACTACAGAATTAGATTATTCTGCACAAACTATAGATGGCGTTAAATATAACGATTGGGTGAAAAACAAGGCTATTGCAATATGCAAAGATAACACTGCTTATCGCTTAAAATGCCAAGAAGCAGGGCTTGATGTTACCGCTCTTGCTAAAGAATATGAAGAAAACGCAACGGTTTATTGGTCTTATTACGGTTTTAGCGAAATTATGCAGCAAAACGGTGTTTCGCTTAACACCTTTAATAATTATTTTAAAGACCAAGCCTATAAAGAGGTTTACTTTAATTCAATCTACGGCGAAAACGGCTCTAACGCCATAGCCGACAACGAAATTAACGATTATTTAAACAAAAATTATGTTATTGCTAATGTTTTAAGCGCCGATTTAAGTAATCTTAACGAAGAAGAAAAGGCCAAAAAAATAGCCGAATTTGAAGGCTATAAGAACAAAATAGCAAGCGGCGAAAAGTTCGCAAAAATAAGCGCCGAATTTTATAACACCACCTACACCGAAGATGCCGAAAAACCAGCCTTCGATTACGAGCAGGCAAGCATTATCGGCAACACCGGCACAACATACGCCAGCAATAATTTTGAATATGTTAAAGATATGGCAAACGGCGAAGTTAAGGTGGTAGAAATTAAGGCTGATACCGAAAACAGTGTAACACCAACGGTTTATTTATTCTTTAAAGGCGATATGATGTCAGAAGATAATACCTACTTGGCCGACCTTAAAACCGCCGTAAGGCACGACATTAAAGACGCCGAGTTTTCGGTTAATATGAAAGAGTTCATAGCTTCGGTAACTGTAGATGAAAATAAATATGCCACCAAACAATTTAAGGTGGATAAAATAGTATATCCCTCTTAAAACGGGTTTGGAGTGATTAAAATGGGCAAGTTGTTTGTTCCGAAGGGCTATAATTCGGTGCTTGATATTAGACAAACCGAGGTAGCCATTAAAAAGGTTAAAGATTTTTTTGAAAAAGATTTAGCCAAACAGCTTAATTTAACCAGAGTTTCGGCTCCGCTTTTTGTTGAGTGCAAAAGCGGCCTTAACGACAATTTAAACGGGCATGAAAGGCCGGTTAGCTTTGATATTAAAGATGGCGGCGCACAAACCGAAATTGTACATTCGCTGGCTAAGTGGAAGCGCATGGCGCTAAA
>JAFSIN010000052.1 GCA_017439765.1 Clostridia bacterium
ATGTTCTTCACTATGTGGGGCGATGACGGTGCCGAAGGCTCTAAATTTATGGTTTTACCGGCAATATTTGCAGCATCGGAGTACTTTAAAGGCAACACCGATATTGAAGATATTAAGGTTAAGTTCAAACAAGAGTTTAACTGCGATTTCGATGATTTTATTAGACTTGAAGACCTTGACACCTGCAAGGAAGACGATAAAGGTCAATATAACGAAAGTCCTGCTAAATATTTGTTATATAACGACCCATTTGTTGGTTGCAACGAGTTTAGAATATTCCCCGAAAATAACGAATATTATAAAAACTTGGCTAAGGAAATAAGAGGTCTTGATATTAGCGACGAATATCGCTATATATTTGATACAAGCGCTGCGCTTTGCGATTTATTGGCCGTTAAGAACGATTTAGGCTATACTGCCCGCAAGTTATATAAAGCAGGCGACAAAAAGGCGTTAAAAGAGTTTGCCGAAACTGCCTATACAGAATCCATTAAACTTACCCGCGCTTATCACAGGGCATTAAGAAATCAATGGTATAAAGAAAACAGAACATTCGGTTTCGAGGTGCAGGATATTCGTTTGGGCGGCTTAATGTTAAGGCTTGAAAACTGCAAAGAAATGATTGTAGATTATTGCGACGGCAAAATCGAAAACATTCCTGAACTTGAGCAAGAACTTACAGAAAGCGTAACATATTCAACCTTATGGAACAATATTGTTTCGCCTGCAGTAATTTAATTTATTAACAAATATGGGTCTAAAACTCAGTTTGAGCTTTAGACCCATATTTTTTTCAAAAAAAACAAATAAATTGCAAGAAAACAGTAGCATTTTTTGTTTTAATGTGTTAAAATATTATCAGTGTGTAATATTATATATTTTAATTTATTATAAATGGGAGGCTTTGCACTATGCAAAAGAAAATTAGTAATCTACCTTTTAAAGGCACACCCGAACAAGAAAAAGAATTACTTAAGGTAATTGAAGAACACAAGGGCGACAAAAGCAACCTTATGACCGTAATGCAAAAAGCGCAAGATATATACGGTTATTTGCCGTTCGAGGTTCAAAATATGATTTCCGAAGGAATGGAAATCCCGCTCGAAAAGATTTTTGGTGTTGCTACATTTTATGCACAGTTTTCACTTGCTCCTAAGGGTAAATATAATATATCGGTTTGCTTGGGCACCGCTTGCTATGTTAAGGGCGCCGGCGAATTAATGGATAAATTAAGCGAAAAATTAGGCATTGGCGCCGATGAATGCACACCCGATGGCAAATTCTCCCTTACTGCTTGCCGTTGCATTGGCGCATGTGGTTTGGCCCCTGTGCTTACCGTTAACGAAGATGTTTACGGCCGCTTAACTGCCGACGATATTGATGGCATTTTAGCCAAATATATGGATTAATTTATAAAACGAGGAAGTTATATGAAAGTAACAGAAATCGCAGAAATCCTTAATGCTCAAATCGTTTGCGAAACAGAAAGCGATTCGTTAGAGGTGGATTCCGCCTTCGCAAGCGACATGATGAGTGATGTTCTGGCCTATGTTAATGATAGGTCGGTACTGCTTACAGGACTTTTGAACGTTCAGGCTATTAGAACTGCCGAAATGATGGATATGCCCTGTGTTGTTTTGGTTAGGGGCAAAACACCCACCGGTGAAATGATAGAACTGGCCAAAGAACGCGGAATAGTTTTAATAACGACAGAACTGCGTATGTATGAAGCATGCGGTAGGTTGTTTGCCAAAGGTTTACCTGCCAGAAGGGATTCAAAATGAGCGAATTATTAAACTTTCATTTCGTTGTAGACGGCACTAATTTTACGGCAGCAGGCAATGCTTCGGGTCAACTTAAAAAGAACCTAAGGCAGTTAAACCTTGCCCCCGAAACCATAAGGCGTGCCTCTATTGCTATGTATGAAGGTGAAATTAACATGGTTATTCACGCCGGTGGCGGCGAAGCCGATGTTAACATTACCGAAAAAGAAATTGAAATAATTTTAACCGATAACGGCCCCGGAATAAGCGATATTTCCAAAGCAATGCAAGAAGGCTATTCTACAGCCCCTGAAAATATTCGCTCGTTGGGCTTTGGTGCAGGCATGGGGCTTCCTAATATGAAGCGTTATTCCGACCAAATGACCATAGAATCGGAACTTGGCAAAGGCACCAAAATTACAATGAAAATAAATATATAATTTTATTTTTAGGGTGGATTTTATGAGTACATATAAACATTCGGTATCGCTTGATGCCTCTAAATGCACGGGCTGTACAACATGTTTAAAACACTGTCCAACCGAAGCCATTCGCATTAAAGAAAATAGAGCCGTTATTAATGCCGAAAGGTGCATTGATTGCGGCGAATGTGTTAAAGTGTGCCCGCACAAAGCAAAAAAAGCTGTTATGGACAGTTTTCAAGATATTAACAACTTTAAATTTAAAATAGCACTTCCTGCTCCTTCACTTTATGAACAGTTTGAAAATTTAGACGATATAGATTATATTTTACAAGGCCTTTTAGATATTGGTTTTGACGATGTTTTTGAGGTTTCGCGTGCGGCCGAGTTGGTTTCGGCGTACACCAGAAATTACCTTAAAACCGAAGGAATACAAAAGCCGGCAATAAATTCGGCTTGCCCTGCGGTTGTTAGGTTAATTGAATTAAGATTCCCTTTTTTAAAGGATAATATAGTAAAATTACTACCCCCTATAGATATTGCGGCTTATTTAGCCCGCAAAAAAGCAAGGGAAGAACACCCCGAGCTAAGTAACGACGATATTGGAGTTTTCTTTATATCGCCATGCCCTGCCAAAATGAGTTATGTTAAAAACAGCCCTGCACCGGATGAGCGCAGAATTGATGCAGTTTTGCCCATAAGTGATATTTACTTTTTGCTTATAAATGCCATGAAACGTGAAAAAACACCCAAGCCTCTTTCTAAAACGGGGCGCATTGGTGTTAGTTGGGCGGCAACCGGTGGCGAGGCATCGGCAATTTTTAACGAAAAATATTTGGCGGCCGACGGTATCGAAAATGTTACCCGTGTGTTAGACCAAATTGAAAACGGGGCAATTCCTAATTTAGAGTTTGCCGAACTTAACGCCTGCACAGGCGGTTGCGTGGGCGGTGTGCTCACAATGCAAAACCCCTTTATTGCAAGGGCAAGGTTGCAAACTCTGCGCAAATATTTGCCCGTTTCGCAAAACTTTTTAACCGAAGAAGAGCTTAAATATATTCCGGAATATTATTTTTTAGAATCGTTGCCTGAATACACACCTATTACAAGGTTAAGCACCAATATGGCCGAATCCATGCGCATGATGGCCGACATTCAAAAGTTAAAAGAAGAACTGCCGGGTTACGACTGCGGCTCTTGCGGGGCACCAACCTGCCGCGCCTTTGCCGAAGATATTGTCAAAGGTAACGCCGAAAAATACGATTGTTTGCTTATGTATAAAGACGATTTTAAAGAATATATAAAAAAATTAGAAGGTACAAAATAATGACAGTTGGCGAATTTGCAAAACAAAATCCTTTAAATGTATTATGTATGCCCGAAGCCGAGCGTGAAATAACAGGCTGTTATATTGGCGATTTGCTTTCTTGGGTAATGGGTAACGCACGCGAGGGCGATGCCTGGGTAACCATAATGTCAAACACCAACATTGTAGCCGTTGCTACCCTTACAAATGTTTCCTGCATTATTTTGGCCGAAAACGTAACTTTAGATGAACAGGCGCTTAATACTGCCAAAGAAAATGGTGTTAACGTGCTTTCGAGTAATCTTTCGGCTTTTAATATAGCCCTTTTATTAAAGGACACAGTGGTTTAGTTATGAACCGTTATTATTACGATTTACACATACATTCTTGTTTGTCGCCCTGCGCCGATAACGACAACACCCCATATAACATAGCGGGTATGGCGGCGCTTTTGGGCATTAATATTGTAGCGTTAACCGACCATAACTCTTGCCTTAATTTGCCCGCTTTTTTTAAGGCGGCTAAAACATACGGGATTATACCCGTTGCGGGCATGGAGTTAACCACCGCCGAAGAGGTCCATTTGGTTTGCCTTTTTGAAGATTTAGCAAAGGCCATGGAATTTGGCAGGGAAATAGATTCTTACCGTGTTAAAATTAAAAACAAAACCAATATTTTTGGTGAACAATTAATTTTAGGCGAAGAAGATAAATTAATTGGCAGTGAAGAATTTTTATTGCCCAATGCCACCACCGTTACCATTGAAAAAGCCCCCGAAATTGTGGCGAAATATGGTGGAATATGTTACCCCGCACATATAGACAGGCAGTCTAACGGGATTTTAGCAATGCTTGGCTTTATGCCCGAAAAGCCGGTTTTTAATTGTGTGGAATTTAATAATCCCGCTAATGCAGACGAACTAATAAAAAAGCACAATTTGCAAAACAAAAAAATAATAATCAGTTCAGACGCACATTATTTAACCGATATTAAAGAAAAACAAAATTATATTGAATTAGATGACGAACCCTATAGCAGTGCTAAGGTAAGGCACCAACTTTTTAGGTATTTAAAGGGTGAAATATGAAAGAATTATCGTTAAATATTTTAGATATAACCGAAAATTCGTTAAAAGCGGGTTCTACATTAACCCACATTTTGCTTACAGAAACCAAAAACACCTTAACCATTGTTATTAAAGATAATGGCTGTGGCATGAGCAGCGAAATGTGCAAAAATGTTATAAATCCGTTTTTTACCACCCGCACAACCCGTAAGGTTGGTTTTGGGATTCCGTTTTTTAAACTTGTGGCCGAACAAACCGGCGGCAGTTTTAAAATTGAATCTAAAAGCCAAAAAGAGTTTCCAAAAAACCACGGCACCTGTGTTACAGCGGTGTTTAATAAAAACCATATAGATTATACCCCGCTGGGCGACATTGTTTCCACGGTCATAACCCTAATACAAGGCCACCCCGAAAGTGATTTTTATTTTAAACACACGGTGGGTGAGGGCGAGGTTTTGCTTAACACCCAAGAGCTGCGCCAAGTTTTAGGTGATGATATAAACTTAAACGAGTTTGAAATTTTAAATTGGATTAAAGATTTTTTAAAAGAACAATACGAAAATCTTTGATTTATATAAGAAAGGAAGAATTTTTATGAAATCATTAGCTGAACTACAAGCCATTAGGGATAAAATGAAAGACAAGGTAGTTCTAAGGGAAGGCTACGGTGAAAAAAGAGTTGTTGTTGGTATGGCAACTTGTGGTATAGCTGCCGGTGCACGCCCTGTGCTTAACGCCTTTGTTGAGGGTGTTAATAAAGCTGGTTTATCTGCCACAGTAACCGTTACCCAAACAGGCTGCATTGGTATTTGCCAATTTGAACCTGTTGTAGAGGTTTACGAAGCAGGTAAAGAAAAGGTAACCTATGTTAAAATGACTGCCGAAAAAGCAGAAAAGGTTATTAATGAACATTTAAAAAACGGCAAGGTAATTACCGAATATACACTTGCCGCTAATAAATAATGCTGGAGGTTTGTTAAATGATTCGTTCACACGTATTAATTTGCGGTGGTACAGGCTGTACCTCCTCCGGAAGTAAAAACATTCAGGATGCTTTTGTAGAAAACCTTGCAGCACAAGGCCTTACCGACGAGGTTAAGCTTGTACAAACAGGTTGCTTTGGTTTGTGCGCTATGGGCCCTGTTGTTATTATTTATCCGGATGGCACATTCTATAGCCGTGTACAACCTGAAGATGTTAAAGAAATTGTAGAAGAACATCTTTTAAAAGGCAGAATAGTTAAAAGGCTTGAATATGTAGATGAATCGGTAGCAAGATTAGACGAAACCGAAAATGTTTCGCTTAACGATACCGCTTTCTATAAATCACAAACACGTGTAGCCTTGCGTAACTGCGGTGTTATTAACCCGGAAGATATAGATGAATATATTGCAATGGACGGTTATGCAGCACTTGGTAAAGTATTAACCGAAATGACACCAGAAGATGTTATTAAATGCGTTAGTGATTCGGGTCTTCGCGGCCGTGGCGGCGGCGGATTCCCCACAGGCAGAAAATGGTCTTTAACCGCTGCTAATGCAGCTCCTCAAAAATATGTTGTATGTAATGCCGACGAAGGCGACCCGGGTGCATTTATGGACCGTTCGGTTTTAGAGGGCGACCCACACTGTATTATTGAGGCTATGGCAATTTGCGGTTATGCTACCGGTGCAACAAAAGGTTATGTATATGTAAGGGCAGAGTACCCAATTGCTGTTTCGCGTCTTGCTATTGCCATTAAACAGGCACGTGAATACGGTCTGCTTGGTAAAAATATTTTTGGTTCGGGCTTCGATTTTGATTTAGACATTCGCCTTGGCGCAGGTGCTTTCGTTTGCGGTGAAGAAACCGCACTTATGACCTCTATTGAAGGTAACCGTGGCGAGCCAAGACCACGCCCACCATACCCTGCAGTTAAAGGTTTGTTTGCTTCGCCAACCACCGAAAATAACGTTGAAACCTTTGCTAACATTCCACAAATTATTTTAAAAGGTGCCGATTGGTTTGCTTCTATGGGTACCGAAAAATCCAAAGGCACAAAGGTATTTGCCTTGGGCGGTAAAATTAAAAATACAGGCCTTGTGGAAATTCCAATGGGTACAACATTACGCCATATTATTGAGGAAATAGGTGGCGGTATACCAGATGGTAAAAA
Organism: Clostridia bacterium; assembly: GCA_017439765.1. Classification (GTDB taxonomy): domain Bacteria; phylum Bacillota; class Clostridia; order Oscillospirales; family Acutalibacteraceae; genus SIG565. Next base: position 6,713 of record JAFSIN010000052.1, read on the forward strand.
GTTCAAGGCTGCCCAAACCGGTGGCCCTTCGGGCGGATGTATTCCTGCCAACCTTATAGATACCGAAGTTGACTACGATAACCTTGTTGCCATGGGCTGTATGATGGGCTCGGGCGGTCTTATTGTAATGGATGAAGACAACTGTATGGTTGATATGGCTAAGTTCTTCCTTGAGTTTACTGTAGATGAATCTTGCGGTAAATGTACACCTTGCCGTGTAGGTACCAAGCGTTTGTTAGAATTGCTTGATAAAATTACCGAAGGTAAAGGCACTTTAGAGGATATTGATAAAATTGAGGAGCTTTCAAACTACATAAAAGCTAACTCACTTTGCGGCCTTGGCCAAACAGCACCTAACCCTGTTTTAGCAACACTTAAATTCTTCCGTGATGAATATATTACCCACGTTACCGACAAAAAATGCCCAGCCGGCGTTTGTAAAGACCTTCTTACATTTACTATTGATAAAGATAAATGTATTGGTTGCGGTATGTGCGCAAGAAACTGCCCTGCAAATGCAATTATTAAAACCGATTACATTGCCGAGGGCCACAAATTACCGTCTTATACTATAGATGCTGATAAATGCGTTAAATGCGGCGCTTGCATTGGCAACTGTAAGTTTAAGGCAATAAGCAAACAATAAGAAAGGAGTCCCGTAATAATGGATATGATTAATGTTAAAGTAAACGGTATTGCTGTAAGCGTTGAAAAGGGCTCCACAATACTCGATGCTGCCAGAAAAGCAGGCGTTGAAATCCCAACACTTTGCTTTATGAAAGAAAAGAACGAAATTGGTGCTTGCCGCATATGTGTTGTTGAAGCAACCGGCGCACGTGGCCTTGTAACAGCCTGTGTTTACCCAGTTGCCGAAGGAATGGAAATTCAAACCAACACTGCAAAGGTGCAACAAGCCCGCAAAACAACACTCGAGCTTATTTTATCCACCCACGAAAAGAAATGTCTTTCTTGTGTGCGCTCAACCAACTGCGAACTTCAAAAACTTTGCCGTGAATATGGCGTAGATGAAGATGCCTTTGGTGGTTACAAACCTAAATATGAGCTCGACACCAGCACACCTCACTTGGTTAGAGATAATAATAAATGTATTCTCTGCCGCCGTTGCGTTGCTGCTTGTGAAGAGCAATTTGTAAGTGTAATTGGCGCTAACGAACGTGGTATTGACACCAACATTGGCACTGCCTTTAAAAAGCAACTTAGTGAAGTTCCTTGTATTTCTTGCGGCCAATGCACAGTTGTTTGCCCAACAGGCGCATTAACCGAAAAAGATGATACTGCAAAGGTTTGGGAAGTACTTGCCGACCCAACCAAGCACGTTGTTATTCAGGCAGCTCCTTCTGTTCGTGTAACATTGGGTGAATGCTTTGGAATGGATATTGGCACTAACGTAGAGGGCAAAATGGTTGCCGCTATGAGAAGGCTCGGATTTGACAGGGTTTTCGACACCAACTTTGCTGCCGACTTAACCATAGTTGAAGAAGCAAGTGAGCTTGTAAACCGTATTAAAAATGGTGGCACATTACCAATGATTACCTCTTGCTCGCCGGGTTGGGTTAAGTTCTGCGAATATTACTACCCCGATTTATTAGAGCATTTGTCTACCTGCAAATCTCCACAACAAATGGCAGGTGCCGTTATTAAAACCTATTACGCTAACAAAATGGGCATTGACCCTAAAGATATTGTTTCTGTTTCGGTAATGCCTTGCACAGCTAAAAAGTTTGAAATCGGCCGTGAAGACCAATCGGCTGCCGGCGTGCCGGATGTTGATATTGCATTAACTACAAGGGAATTAGCCCGTATGATAGAGCGTGCAGGTCTTCAGTTTAAAGCGTTGCCCGATGAAGAGTTTGACAGCCCCTTGGGCGAAGACACCGGCGCTGCCGTTATATTTGGTGCAACAGGTGGTGTTATGGAGGCTGCTGTTAGAACCGCAAATGCTTGGTTAAACGGTGCTACCGAGCCTGTAGAATTAGAGGCTGTTCGCGGCACAATGGGTCTTAAAACTGCTTCTGTTATGGTTGGCGGCAAAGAGCTGAAATTAGCTGTTGCCTCGGGCGCAGGCGCTGCCAAAGTGGTTATGGATAAACTTAAAAACGGTAACCCGGATGGTTGGGGCTTCATTGAAATTATGGGCTGCCCAGGTGGCTGTGTAAACGGCGGCGGACAACCAATTCAACCCCAATTTGTGCGCGACACTGTAGACTTAAAGGCTATTAGGGCTAAGGCGTTATACGACCAAGATGCTTCTATGGAACTTAGAATGTCGCACGAATCGCCGGTTATTAAAACCCTTTACAGCGAGTGGTACGATGGCTTTGGTGGTCATAAAGCACACCACGACCTTCACACTTCTTACACCGCACGCAAAAAATATTAATAACAAAAACCCCCAAGTTTTAAACTTGGGGGTTAATTTTTTATTTATTATTCATATTATCGAAGGCCTTAATTTGCCTAATATCTTTGCCGTATAAAGCGTGGAATTTATAATTACCCACTATTCTTGAGGATATTCTGGCTGAATAGCGTTCTTCTAACTCTTTAAACGATAAATTTGTGTTTATAATGGTGGGTAGGCGGTTATTAATGCGGGTGTTTATTATGTTATAAAAAACCGAAGCAGTAAAGGCACTTAAAAATTCGGTTCCAAGGTCATCAATAACCAATAAATCGGCGTTAAGCATGGCGTCTAATTTTTCGCCGCTGCCCGACGAAAAATGTTCGCGTTCTATAAGTGAAAACAGGTTTTGTGCCGAGCCGTAAATAACGCCATAGCCCTTTTCGGTAACAACATTTATTATGGACATGCACAGGTGGGTTTTGCCAAGGCCCACACTGCCCGTTAAAAATATATTGTCGGAATTAATTGTAAAATTATTTGCATAATTTTTTAAATTGTTATAAATTTGTTCTGCGTGCTCTTTTGGGGAAATACCGCTTTCGGTGGCTTTGTCGGGGTAATAATTAAGGTCAAAATTATTAAAATTTTGTGTGCTTAGTGGCATATGCTCGTTTAAACTTTGCAAAACCAACTTTTTGGCAAGCTTATTAACGCAATCGCATTTTTTGTTATTAACAAAACCGGTATCGTCGCATTTTTTGCATTTAAATTTAGGGGAGGTAATGCCGGCGCCAGTTATAATTTCTTGCTTTTCGTTTTGCAGTTTTTCCGATTCTGCTTTGCATGCTTCAACTGCCTTTTGGTTGCCGCTCATGGCCGAGGTCATTGCCTTGGCGCCAAGTGCCGACAGGCGAGCATCAATTTCGCTCAATCTTGGAACAGCGCTGTATGTAAGGTCAAGCAGTTGGTTATATTGGGCTAAAGATTTTTTGCGGTTTTCTTTAATAATGTTAATGGCTTTTGCATAATATTCGTTGCTGTAACCCAATTTTTATTCCCCCTTATAACCTATACTTAAAAGTTTGTCAATTTCGCTGATGTCGGAACTTGCAAAATCGGCTTTTTGGGCCTTTTTGTTTTTTGCTTCGGCATTTTGAATATCGGCTGCGGTTTTATAACCGTTTTTGTGCCAGCCTTCTAAAATTTTTGCGGTGTAAGACATAATGAATTTAGATTTTGTGTCAACACATTTTTCATAAGCCAGCCTTAAAACCTCGCGTGGCAGTTGCCATTCTTCAACCCAGCGCGAAGCCAGTTCGAGCTCTTTGGTGCTGGCAAGCCTGTCCTCTATACCAAAGGCGGCTTCTACAATTTTCCAGGCGGTTTTTTTGCGGTTTATTTCGGCTATGTAGTTTTCGGCATCGGTAATTGATGCTATGTTGTTATTTAACCATTCCACTGCGGTTCGTTCTATAAATGAAATATTGCATTTATTTTCGCCTTTGGCGTATTCCAATAACATTAAAATAAGTGATATATCCATTCCTTGGTCGTCATAAAGCCAAATTAAAGTGGAACTTTCGTTCATTTTAAGGGTGCGGCCAAATTTAAATTGTGCCTCGTTTAATAGCAGGCTAATCTCATTACTTTCGGATAAACGACGGGCAATTTCTTCACGGGTGGGTTTAATAACAGCCGTTTTAACAATGCGTTTTTCGGGTTTTTCGGCAGGGGTTTGCGGGCCCGATTTAGCCATAAAAATACCGCTTTGTTGCCAAAAACACATAGCATCGGAAACATCGGCCTCAGGCAATAATAAAGCATTGGCAATGTCGGCATTGCTTGGCTCGTCGGTTAAGTGGCTAAGCACATATAAAACCACCCTTAACTGAGTGGCCGTTGCTATTTTTAAATAATTTTCGGCTATGCTAAAAGGCACAACAAAGCTTTTTTGAAACATAGCAGGATTTACAAAATAATCCATATTCCTACCCCATAATTTAATATAAAAGAATTATAACATTATTTTTTTTAATTGTAAACCTTGTAAATTTTAGCTGTTTTTTATTAATTACTACAGGTTGAGTGAAAAATAATAAAATTTGTGTCAAAAATACAAAATATTGTTAAAAATTTTATTTATAAATATTTACTTAATTTTTATTTTGTGTTATTATTATATTATAAATTTAATGGAGGTTTTTTATGGCTATTTTAGTAACCGGCGGTGCAGGGTACATAGGCTCACACACCTGCATAGAGATGTTAAAGGCAGGCCACAATGTTGTGGTTATTGATAATTTAGACAACAGCAGCTATGAATCTTTAAAAAGGGTAGAAGAAATTACCGGCAAGAAGGTAAAATTTTACCAAGACGATGTTAGAGATATGGCAGCGCTTGAAAAAATATTTTCGGAAAATGAAATAGAGGCCGTTATTCACTTTGCGGGTCTAAAGGCAGTTGGTGAATCGGTTGCAAAGCCTATTGAATATTATGATAACAACCTAATTAGTACCTTAATGCTTTTAGAGGTTATGCGCAACTTTGGTGTTAAAAAGTTTGTATTTTCTTCTTCTGCTACGGTTTACGGTGTTTCTAAAACAATGCCGCTTAAAGAGGGTATGCCCACAGGCGCCATAAACCCATACGGCCGCACAAAACTGTTCATTGAAGAAATGTTAAGAGATTTATATGTGTCGGACAACAGTTGGGGTATTGCAATTCTTAGGTATTTTAACCCAATTGGCGCACACTCAAGCGGCAAAATAGGCGAGGACCCAAAAGGTATACCCAATAACCTTATGCCTTACATAGCACAGGTCGCCGTTGGTCGCAGGAGTGAGCTGCATGTTTTTGGCGACGATTATAACACCCCCGACGGCACCGGTGTGCGCGATTATATTCATGTTTGCGACTTGGCCGCCGGCCATGTTAAAGCGGTGGAATGGGCTCTTAAAAACACTAAGTGCGATGAATTTAATTTAGGTACCGGCAACGGAACCACCGTTTTAGAACTCAAAAACGCCTTCGAGAAGGCGTCGGGCGTAGAGGTGCCTTATGTAATAGACCCACGCCGCCCAGGCGACCTTGATGAAGTTTATGCCGATGCTAAAAAAGCCGAAGAAATTTTGGGTTGGACCGCAAAACTTAGCGTTGAGGATATGTGCCGCGACACTTGGAACTGGCAAAAAAATAACCCTAACGGGTATAATAAATAAGCAAAAAAATAACGCCCAAAGGGCGTTATTTTTTTATTCTTCTTGTTGTTCAGGTAATTTTTCGGCGGTAATGCGTTCTATTCTTCGGTCGTCAACCTCGTCTACTTTAAATGAATATCCGCTGTATTCTACCGTTGGGTTTTCATCTTCAGCCGGGATAATGCCGAGCTCGGACATTATAAAACCGCCAATAGTGTCGTAATCGCCTTCGGGGAATTTCACATTTAAAATTTCTTCAACCTCTTCAATGTCGCTTGTGCCGTCTAATGAATAGGTGGTTTCGTTAACCTTTTCTATTTCGATTTCTTCGTTGTCGTATTCGTCTTGCATATTGCCTACAATAGATTCCAACAAGTCTTCTATTGTAACTATGCCCGAAATACCGCCGTATTCATCGCACACAAAAACAAGTTGCAGGTGTTTTTCGGTCATTTCGTTAAACAAATCGCCACAACGTTTTGTTTCGGGGAAGAAGTAGGCCTTGCGCATTATGCCCGAAATCTTTAACGATTTTGGCAACGCTTTGCCAACATATTTTAAAAGGTCTTTAATGTAAATAACACCTTTAATATTATCTAAATCTTCTTCATAAACCGGTATTCTCGAATAACCGGCAGTAATGGATTTTTCAAGTACCTCGTCAAAATCACTGTTAATTTCAACCGCTTCAATGTCGGTGCGGTGGGTCATAACGTCCGAGGCTAAAATATCGTCAAATTCGAAAATGTTGTTAATCATTTCTTTTTGACTTTCTTCAATAACGCCTTTTTCTTCGCCGGCGTCCACAAGCATTAGAATTTCTTCTTCGGTTACTTTTTCTTGGCTGGCGTTAGGGTCGAAGCCTAAAATTCGAACTATTATGTTTGTTGAAAAAGCAAGAATTTTAATGAACGGTCTGAATAAACCCTTAATAAAGGTTAATATTCCAACAATTTTAAATGATATTTGTTCATATTTTTGCATGGCAATTCTTTTGGGAACAAGTTCGCCAAGCACTAGTGAAAAGAATGATATTATAACCGTTACCGCAAAAAGCGAAATTGCTTGAAGCCAAGCGGCATTGGGGTTAATTTTAAATAATTTGGCCAAAAAACTTGCAAAGGGCCCTGCAAAGTTTTCGGCTGCTGCGGCCGATGTTAAAAATCCGGCCAAGGTAATTCCAATTTGAATGGTGGATAAAAAGTTGGAAGGGTTTTTGGTAAGCTTTAAAATTTTTGCAGCTTTTTTGTCGCCTTCTTCGGCCATTCGTTGCAACTTTAAATCGTTAAGTGTGATAATGGCTATTTCGCTCATGGCAAAAAAGGCATTAACAAGAATGAGAACAAGTAATAAGACAAGTTTGTAAAATAAATTGACAGGGTCGCCGTCCATTTTATAATAACTCCTTTTAGTTAAATTTATGTTTATAATATATGTTTTTTTGCAATTTGTCAATTATTTTATGTTAAAGAGCAAAAAAATCTTAAAAATAGAAATTTTACTATTTACTTATTATGTAAAAAGTAGTATTATAGAATAGTATGGAAAGGTTATTTCCAATTTTTAAGGAGGAATTTTCAAATGGCAAGAAAGTTTAAAACCATGGATGGTAACAATGCTGCTGCTCATGTATCTTATGCTTTTACAGAAGTAGCCGGTATTTACCCAATCACACCATCCAGCCCTATGGCCGATTATGTAGACCAATGGTCTGCACAGGGGCTAAAAAATATTTTCGGCACAACCGTTAATGTAGTTGAAATGCAGTCCGAAGCCGGTGCATCAGGTACAGTACACGGTTCACTTGCAGCAGGTGCTTTAACCACCACCTACACTGCTTCGCAAGGACTTTTACTTATGATTCCAAACATGTACAAAATTGCCGGCGAATTATTGCCCTGCGTTTTCCATGTTTCTGCCCGTTGCGTAGCTTCACACGCACTTAATATTTTTGGCGACCATTCCGACGTTTATGCCTGTCGCCAAACAGGCTTTGCAATGCTTGCCGAAACCAATACTCAAGAGGTTATGGATTTAGGCGCCGTTGCTCACTTGGCTTCAATTAAAAGCCGCGTACCTTTCTTAAACTTCTTTGACGGTTTCCGCACCTCTCACGAAATTCAAAAAATTCAGGTGTGGGATTACGAAGACCTTAAAGAAATGTGCGATATGGACGCCGTTGCAGAATTCCGTAAGCGTTCACTTAATCCAGAACATCCCGTAATGCGTGGTTCACACGAAAACGGCGATATTTTCTTCCAACACCGCGAAGCTTGTAATAAATATTACGATGCAGTTCCCGGCATTGTTGAAGAATATATGGACAAGGTTAACGCAAAACTCGGCACCGATTATAAGTTGTTTAACTACTACGGTGCACCCGATGCCGAAAAGATTATAATTGCTATGGGCTCTATTTGCGATGTTGCAGAAGAGGTTATAGATTATATGGTAGCCGCAGGCGAAAAAGTTGGTCTTGTTAAGGTTCGTTTGTATCGTCCTTTCTCGGCTGCAAAATTGGTTGAGGCTATTCCCCAGACCGTTAAGAAAATTGCTGTATTAGACAGAACCAAAGAACCCGGCGCTTTAGGCGAGCCCCTTTACTTAGATGTTGTGGCTGCTTTAGCTGCTCAGGGCAGAAAAGTTGATGTTGTTACAGGCGGCCGTTACGGTCTTGGTTCTAAAGATACTCCACCAAGTTCTATTTTTGCAGTATACGAAGAACTTGGCAAAGATGCTCCTAAGGCTCAGTTCACTATTGGTATTGTGGACGATGTTACCAACCTTTCTTTAGAAGAAAAACCGGCTCCTAACACCGCAGCCGAAGGCACAATTGAATGTAAATTCTGGGGTCTTGGCGGCGACGGTACCGTTGGTGCTAACAAAAACTCCATTAAAATTATTGGCGACCACACCGATAAATATGTTCAGGCTTATTTCCAATACGACTCTAAAAAGACCGGTGGTATTACCGTTTCTCACCTTCGTTTTGGCGATAAACCTATTAAGAGCCCATATTATATTAATAAAGCCGATTTCGTTGCTTGCCACAACCCATCTTATGTTATTAAGGGTTACAAAATGGTTAACGACGTTAAACCCGGCGGTGTTTTCTTAATTAACTGTCAGTGGTCGGCCGAAGAATTAAATACCCACATGCCTGCCGAAGCAAAACAATATATTGCTAAAAATAACATTCAACTTTACACCGTTAATGCTATTGATTTGGCAGCTCAAATTGGTATGGGTAAACGTACCAACACCATTTTACAATCGGCTTTCTTTGCTCTTGCAAAGGTAATGCCTTCGGAAGATGCTATTAAATATATGAAAGAAGCCGCAACAAAATCTTACCTCAAAAAAGGTCAAGACATTGTTGACATGAACCATAAGGCTATTGATGCCGGTGCTACTGCTTTCGTAAAAATTGATGTTCCTGCTGACTGGGCTAATGCTACCGACAACACTTCTGTTGCAGCAGAAAACGGTCCTGAAAAGTTGGTTAAAATGGTAGACAACATTATGAAACCCGTTTCTAAAATGGATGGCGACTCTTTGCCTGTTTCGGCATTTATTGAGCATGCTGATGGTACCTTTGAACAGGGCGCAGCTGCTTACGAAAAACGTGCCGTTGCCGTTTTAGTACCCGAATGGAATGCCGACACTTGCGCTAAGTGTAACAAATGTGCTTTTGTTTGCCCACATGCAACAATTCGTCCATTTGCACTTTCAGCCGACGAAGTAGCCGCAGCACCCAGCAACATGAAGGTTGCACCCAAGCCCATTATTAAAACCGATTACACCTACACCTTGGCTGTATCGCCAATGGATTGTATGGGTTGCGGTGTATGTATTGGTGTTTGCCCAACTGCTTCACTTAAAATGGTATCTCGTGAATCACAAGATGCTCAACAAGAAGTATTTGATTACTGCGTAAGTAAGGTTACCGAAAAGCCCGAAGTTGCTACCGATGCTAACCTTATTTCTTCTCAATACAAAAAACCATTACTCGAGTTCTCGGGTTCTTGCGCAGGCTGTGCCGAAACAGCATATGCCCGCTTAGTAACACAATTGTTTGGCGACAGAATGTATATTTCTAACGCAACAGGTTGTTCTTCCATTTGGGGTGGCCCTGCTGCAACATCGCCATATACCGTTAACGCCGAAGGCCATGGTCCTGCTTGGGCTAACTCGCTGTTTGAAGACAACGCCGAGCACGGTTTAGGTATGTATTTAGGTCAAAAGGCTTTACGCGACCAACTTATTGCTCAGGTTAAAGAGATGTCTGAGTCTGAGAAAGCAAGCGCCGAATTTAAGGCTGCTGCCGAAAATTATCTTGCAACAATTAATGATGGCAATGCAAATGCTGCCGCTACTAAAGAATTGGTTGCCGAGCTTGAAAAGGCTGCTGCCGCAGGTTGCCCAACAGCTCCCGAAATTCTTGCCAAAAAAGAATTCTTATCTAAAAAATCGGTTTGGATATTCGGTGGAGACGGCTGGGCTTACGATATTGGCTTTGGCGGCTTAGACCATGTTCTTGCCAGCGGTAACGATGTAAACGTTATGGTATTTGATACTGAAGTTTACTCTAACACAGGCGGTCAGGCTTCTAAGGCTTCGCAAATTGGCCAGGTTGCCCAGTTTGCTGCTGCCGGTAAAGCAATTGCCAAAAAATCACTTGCCGAAATCGCAATGTCTTATGGCTATGTATATGTAGCACAAATTGCCATGGGTGCAGACCAAAATCAAACCCTTAAGGCTATTAAAGAGGCCGAGGCTTATCCGGGTCCATCTTTAATAATCTGTTACTCGCCTTGCGAAATGCACTCTATTAAGGGTGGTATGGTTAACTGCCAAAAAGAAATGAAGCGTGCTGTTGAGTGCGGTTATTGGAATATCTTCCGCTTTAACCCAGCCCTTAAAGCACTTGGCAAAAACCCACTTTCTATAGACTGCAAACCTGCCGTTGCCGATTATAAAGAATTTATTTTAGGCGAAGCTAGGTATTCTTCACTTACACGTTCCTTCCCAGAGCGCGCTGAAGAATTATTTGAAAAGGCTGCCGAGTCTGCTAAACAGGCCCGCGAGCACTTAGAAAAATTAGCCGAGCTTTACGGTAAATAAGAATTAAAAAAATCCCGACTTTGAAAGAAGTCGGGATTTTTTATTGTAGGGGAGAGAGGCAAGCATTATTATTTAATTAAAAATTTTACTAATTTATAAATTAGTTTGAAGGGTAGGGTGATAATATTACCGATTAAGGAATATTTAACAATACTAACAACTACCCTTTTATATTGTACACATTCCTCACATAAATCCTTATTTAAAGATAAAATAATTTTTTCATCATCTGAAATATCACCAAAAACTTTTTTATAGCATTCTTTGCAAAATTCAGCCATGTTTTTCACCACCTATATTTTATTATAGGTCAATTTCACCCTAATTTCAATAGGGCAATTTGCCATAATATTTTTGGGTGATAAAATTTGAATAGATTAAGGCAGTTAAGAAAAAAGAAGGGATATACACAGATTAAAATGCAAATTTTAACCGGTATAGACCAAAGCGATTATTCTAAAATAGAAAGCGGCAAACGTTATTTAACATTTGAACAGTGTCGCAAGGTGGCAGTAGCGCTTGGCACAAGCATGGATTATTTAGCAGGGCTTACCGATGAAGAAAAGCCGTACCCAAGAGCCAAATAAATCACTTGACTTTTTATTTCTTAATGTTATAATTATATTTGTAAAAACGTTGATGGGAAGAGTAGTTTTATATTTACTTTTCAGAGAATGTGGTGTACGCTGTGAGCCGCTAAAGTAAGATAAAATGAACACCACCCCTGAGTGCTCTGTGAACAGAGACGTAAAGCCTGCGTTAAAGGTAAAGAGAGATACATTATATATAATGTATAACTTGGGTGGAACCGCGGAATTTTTCGTCCCTTGATTTTTCAAGGGACGTTTTTATTTTATTAAAACCTTTCAGGAGGAAAAGTTATGAAAATTATTTATAAAGACGGCACTGTTGCTGAGTGCCCCGAAGAGCTCGAACTCGAGGTGCTGCGCCACTCGGCCGCACACATAATGGCTCAGGCAGTTAAAAGGTTGTATCCCCACGCCGATTTTGGCTATGGCCCCGCAACCGAAAAGGGCTTTTATTACGATATTGATTTAGGCGATACTAAACTTACCGATGAAGATTTGTTAAAAATTGAAAACGAAATGCGAAAAATCGTTAAAGAAAATATTCCAATTAAACCATCGGTAATGAATAGGGAAGATGCCGTTAAGTTTATGACCGAAAAGAATGCTAAATATAAGGTAGAGCATATTGGCGATTTGCCCGAAGACAGTGAAATAAGCTTTTTTACACAGGGCGATTATGTTGATATGTGTACAGGCCCACACATTTGCTACACCAAAGCATTAAAGGCCTTTAAGTTAACTCAGCAGTCGGGCGCATATTGGAAGAACGATAAAGACAACAAAATGCTTACCCGCATTAACGGTATAGCCTTCCGCACCCAAGCCGAGCTTGACGATTATTTAAAACTTTTAGAAGAGGCCGAGCGCCGCGACCACCGCAAAATAGGCAAAGAAATGAAGCTCTTTATGTTGGCCGATGAAGGCCCAGGTTTCCCGTTTTTCTTGCCTCGCGGTATGGTGCTTAAGAACGAACTTGTTAATTATTGGCGCGAAATTCACCGCCGTGCCGACTATGTTGAAATTTCAACACCCATGATTATGAATCGCAAACTTTGGGAAACAAGCGGCCACTGGGACCATTACAAAGATAATATGTATTCCACAATTATTGATGACGATACCTATTGCATTAAGCCAATGAACTGCCCCGGCGGTGTTATGGTGTATGCAAGCGAGCCTCATTCTTACCGAGAGCTTCCAATTCGCGCAGGTGAACTTGGTACCGTTCATCGCCATGAACTTAAAGGCGCATTGCACGGTCTTTTCAGGGTTCGTTGCTTTACACAGGACGATGCACATATCTTTATGCGCCGCGACCAGATAACCGACGAAATTGTTGGTGTTGTAAATCTTATTAACGAGGTTTATTCTAAGTTTGGATTTAAATATTTTGTTGAGTTATCTACCCGCCCTGAAGACAGTATGGGTAGTGATGCCGACTGGGAGGCTGCAACCGAGGGACTTCGCAGCGCCCTTGAAAAATTAGGTCTGCCTTATATTATTAACGAAGGCGACGGCGCATTCTATGGCCCGAAAATTGACTTCCATTTGGAAGACAGCCTTGGCAGAACCTGGCAATGCGGCACAATTCAGCTTGACTTCCAAATGCCCATTAACTTTGAGCTTGAGTATGTTGACGAAAATAACGATAAACAGCGTCCCATTATGATTCATAGAGTTTGCTACGGCTCAATCGAGCGCTTTATCGGTATTTTAACCGAGCACTTTGCAGGTAAATTCCCTGTATGGCTTGCTCCTACACAAGTAAAGGTATTAACCTTGCCTGGTGTTGACGAAAGCTTTGCTAATAAGGTTTACCAAACTCTTTGCGAAAATAAGGTTCGTTGCGAGCTTGATAACAGAAACGAGAAGATTGGCTACAAGATTCGTGAGGCTCGTCAGGTTGATAGAACACCTTATATGGTTATTATCGGTGCAAAAGAGGTTGAAACACAAACCGTTTCGGTTCGTTCTCTCGCAACCGACGAAACCGTTTCTATGACTCTTGATGAGTTTGTAAGTAAACTCAATTACGAGATTAAAGAAAGAGTATAATATAAAAGCCAAGGGTGTCGCCCTTGGCTTTTGGACTTAAAGGAAAATACAAATGCAAGTTTATAGTGAAAACTTCCGCACACGCGAGTCGGATTTTGATATGAGCGGCAATTTAAAGCCGTCTGCAGTGCTTGATTATTTTCAAGAGGTAGCAGGCACGCACGCATCTATTTTAGGCGTCGGCTTTGATGATTTATTAAAAAATGAGCTTTTGTGGGTGCTTGTAAAGGTAAAGTTTGAAATAATTTCAAGCCCTAAAGCGCATAAAAATATAATAGTAAAAACCTGGCCGCTTGCACCGTCAAGAGTAACGCTTCAAAGGGAATATTTAATTGAAGATGAAGACGGTAGCGTTTTGGTCAAGGGTAGCTCTGAATGGGTTACAATGAACGCCCAAACAAGAAAGCTTGTAATTTCAAACGATGTTTATCCATTAACATCGTTTTGTGAGCAAAAGGTCTTTGATGACAGAATGAGAAAGGTAGCGGATTTTAAAGACGAGTCCGATGCCAAGATTATTGTACCCGAGTTTTGTGACCTTGATAGAAACGTTCATGTAAATAATATCAAGTACGCCGATTTTGTAATGAATATGCTTTGCAGTGAAGAAAGTGCGCCCGTTAAAGTTTTCCAAATTGATTTTCATAAGGAAATTTATAAGGGCGAGAAGATTTTACTTTATATGCAAAAAGACGGCGAAAACGCGCTTTTTAAAGGCGTAGGCGAGGACGGAGAAAAGAAATTTTCCTGCGCCGTAACTTTAGAAAAATAAAAGGCTTGATTTTATTTTAGCTATGTGTTAAAATTAACTACGTTAAAGGCAATGACGAAAACAAGTAGAATAAGGCGCTTGCTTTAAGAGAGTGTTCGGCTGGTGCGAGAACACAGCAAACCTTGTTTGAATACATTTCCGAGCCGCCGCTTGAAATTTTCAGTAGAGTAGGTCGGGGGCGCCCGTTACAGCGTTTGTGTGCATTCACACGGTGAGAGGTGTTTTGTGAAAAACACTTAAAACCAGAGGTGGTACCGCGATTATTCGCCCTCTGTTCCGCTTATGCGGGATAGAGGGTATTTTTATTTTGGAGGAAAAAACAATGCAAATTTATGAAGAACTTGTTGCAAGAGGATTAATTGCTCAGGTAACAGATGAAAAGGAAATTCGTGAACTTGTAAATAACGGCGGAGCAAGATTCTATATCGGATTTGACCCTACGGCTGATTCACTTCACGTAGGTCACTTTATGGCGCTTTGCTTAATGAAACGCCTTCAGCTTGCAGGCAATAAACCCGTAGTGCTTATCGGCGGCGGAACAGGTCATATCGGTGACCCCTCAGGCAGAAGCGATATGAGAAGTATGATGACTGCCGAAACCATCCAGCACAACTGCGATTGCTTTAAAAAGCAAATGGAACGCTTTATTGAGTTTGGCGAAGATAAGGCAATTATGGTAAATAATGCCGATTGGCTTTTAAAACTCAATTACATCGAGCTTCTTAGAGATGTTGGCGCTTGCTTTTCGGTTAACAATATGCTTCGTGCCGAGTGTTATAAGCAAAGAATGGAAAAGGGCCTCAGCTTCTTGGAGTTTAACTATATGATAATGCAGTCTTATGACTTCTATTATCTTAATGAGCATTACGGTTGTAATATGCAGTTCGGCGGTGACGACCAATGGAGCAATATGCTCTTTGGTGCCGACCTTATTCGCAAAAAGACAGGTAAAGATGCTTACGCAATGACCATTACGCTCCTTCTTAACAGTGAAGGTAAAAAGATGGGTAAAACCGCAAGCGGTGCAGTTTGGCTTGACCCCAACAAAACCTCACCCTTTGAGTTTTATCAGTATTGGCGTAACGTTGACGATGCTGATGTTATGAAATGCATCAAAATGCTCACCTTTATTCCCATTGAAGAAATTATGGAAATGGAAAAATGGGATGATAGCCGCATAAACGAGAAGAAAGAAATTCTCGCATTCGAGCTTACTGCACTCGTTCACGGAAACGAAGAAGCAGAAAAAGCAAAGCAGGTTTCTCGTTCACTTTTCTCGGGAGAGGGCGACGATGCTAATATGCCCACTACCGAGCTTGCAGCTGCGGATGTTTTAGATGAGGGAATGGGAATTATTGACCTTATGTCAGTTTGCGGTTTGTGTGCAAGCCGCGGAGAAGCAAGAAGACTTATCGAACAAGGCGGTGTTTCGGTAGACAGTGAAAAGGTAACCTCTGTAAATGCGGTAATCTCTAAGGAAAAACTTGTAGAAGGCGTTAAAATTAAAAAAGGTAAAAAGGTTTTTCATAGAGCAATAATTAAATAAAAAAAGAGGGTGTGCCTTGTTTGGCGCGCCCTTTTTCTATTGTAATTTGTTGGGGTTCGTGGTATAATATAGAAAAATAGAGGAGGAAATAAAACATGCTTGATTACAGATATGATACACAGCTCTTAATTGAGGGCGAGGATTTAGATGAGGATGCAATAGACGCTTATTTCAGAGCTAATTTTAAAGGTGATTGCCTTATCGCAACGGGTGATGAGGAGCTTATTAAAATTCACTTCCACACCAACGAGCCTTGGCAGGTTTTAGAGTATTGCAGAACCCTCGGCGAAATATTTGACATCGTTGTAGAGGATATGGATAGACAAGCGAGAGGACTTAAAGGATAATGCTAAAACGATTTTTAGTTTATTATAAGCCGCACAAGAAACTTTTTATTCTTGATATGCTGGCATCACTTTTAATATCGGCACTCGGAATGATATATCCGATAATTACCCGCACAATGCTAAATGACTATATCAAAAACGAAAAGATAAAGCTAATAGTCATCTCTGGCGTTGTATTGCTTGTAATTTACTTTCTGAGAATGTTGCTCCGCTATTTTGTGCAGTATTACGGTCATATGATGGGAATCGGCATACAAGCGCAAATGCGCCTTGATATGTTTAAAAAGCTTCAAAGACTTCCGTTCTCGTTCTTTGATGAAAACGAAACGGGTAAAATAATGTCAAGGCTTACAAATGACCTTATGGACATTTCCGAGCTTGCGCATCACGGCCCCGAAAATCTGCTTATTTCGGGAATAATGATTTTTGCATCGTTTTTCTATTTACTTAGCATCAACGTTCCGCTTACACTTATCGTGTTTGCCTGCGTGCCGCTTCTTTTGTGCGTGGCGGCGTTTTATAGAAAGAAAATGCGCGCCGCATTTTTGGAAAGCAGAAAGAGTATCGCTAAAATTTCCGCCGCAGTTGAAAGTAGCGTAACGGGAATAAGGGTTACAAAAGCGTTCAATAATGACGAAACCGAGGTTGATAAATTCATTGACGGAAACAATAGCCTTATAGCCGCTCGTAAGGTGGCGTATAACGCTATGGGTAAATTCTTTTCCTCAACCAATTTTATAACCGACGTTTTCAATATTATTATACTTATTGCAGGCGGTATTTTCCTTTATAATAATCAAATAGATTTTGGTGATTATTCGGCGTTTATCATTTCGGTAAACCTTTTTATAAGCCCTGTTTTAACCCTTGCAAACTTTACCGAGCAGTATCAAAATGCTTCAACAGGTTTTACAAGATTCCTTGAAATTATGGACCAAAAGGAAGAGCAAGAACGTCCCGAGGCAAAGCCTATTGATAACGTAGAGGGACATATCTCGTTTGAAAACGTTTGCTTTTCCTATGAAACCTCGGACGAGGTCTTAAAGGGCATTTCCTTTAAGGTTAAAAAGGGAAGTAAAACCGCATTCGTCGGCCCGTCGGGTGGCGGTAAAACCACAATTTGCCACCTGCTTCCGAGATTTTATCCTATTGGCTCGGGTAGCATAAAAATTGACGGTGTGGACATTAGAGATATTACACTAAATTCGCTTCGTGATAATATCGGAATAGTTCAGCAGGACGTATTTCTCTTTAA
>JAFSIN010000053.1 GCA_017439765.1 Clostridia bacterium
AAATGGAATCAAGGCTTTCGCCATTTGCAATTCTTGATTTGAACTCGTCGGTTTTAGCCCTCAAGTCTTGGTCGGATAATGCTTTATATTCGGCTTCGTACCCAAGCACCTTTTGTTGTATTGGATACAAGCGTTTTAATTCTTTTTCACTGTAATTTCCAAAAATCTTTTTAAAAAAACTCATTTTAATACCTCGTTTAAATCGGTTTTATAATAGTATAACTTATAATTATTAATAAATAAAGAATTTGTTGGCGTTTATTTATAACAAATAAACTCCGTTTTCGCAATAAAGCCCCGAAGAAACCTTAATTTCGCCGTTATTTGTAATAACTATTGCCTCGACAAAGTCTAACTGCTCAATAAGTTCGAGCCCGTTTTTAGCACCCAACAACACAACACAGGTTGAAAGGGCGTCGGCTTCGGTGGCCGAATTGCATATTACCGAGGCGCTTATAACGTCGGTATTGGCGGGGTAACCTGTGGAAACATCTAAAATATGGTGGTATTTTTCATTTCCAACACTAAAGGTGCGTTCATAGGTGCCGGCCGTGGCAACCGCCTTGTTTTTTACCCTTACGGTAGCAATATTGCCATCTTTAAACGGATTTTTAATGCCAATGTTAGAATATTCCTCACCCAAAAGCACCACGTTGCCGCCTAAATTTATAACGGCGCTTTCCACCTTTTGTTCCTTAAAAAATGCGGCCAATTTATCGGCAATATATCCCTTGGCAATACCGCCAAAATCTAATTTGGTGCCGTTTGTTTTAACAAAATTGCCGTTAATTTGCAATTTATCAAAACCAACACCCTTTAAAGCGGTTAAAACCTGCATTTTTTGCGGTACTTTTTGCTCTTTAAAATCCCAAATATTGCTCAAAGCACCCACAGTAACATCGAACCGCCCGCCCGACAAATTATAAAACCTTTGGGCGCTGCCAATAAGTTCTATACACTCGGGCGAAACATTGCCTTCGCCTTCCATATTAAGCGCAAAAACCTCGCTGCCGTTAAGGGTTTTGGAAAACTTGTTTTCATATTGCTCGCATAACTCAAAGGCTTCGTTAAGCGTTTGGTAATTGCACGAGGCCGAAATATTTACCACAGTGTCTAACATAAATCTTGTGGCCGAATTGTTTTGTTTGGGTGCACAGCCGCAAACCAGCAACATAGCCACAGCCGGCACCAAGGTTAAATATTTTTTCATATTATAAAGTATAACATTATTTTATATTCTTGTAAAGCAAAGAAAAATGTGGTATATTAATATAGATAGTATATTTTATATTAAGGAGCAAACCATATGTGCGGCTTTGTAGGCTTTACAAACGGGGTATCGGATGATGGTACTTTACTTAAAAATATGATGGATAAAATTATCCACCGTGGTCCCGATTCCTCGGGGCAATATGTAGACAATAATATTTGCTTGGGCTTTAGAAGGCTAAGCATTGTAGATATTGCCGACGGCGACCAACCTATGTTTAATGAAGATGGAAATTTAGTTGTTGTTTTTAACGGCGAAATTTACAACCACTTAGAACTTAGAAAAAATTTAATAATGGCCGGCCACACCTTTAAAACAAACCACTCCGACACCGAGGTTTTATTGCACGGCTACGAAGAATATGGTGCCGAATTAGTTAAAAAATTGCGCGGTATGTTTGCATTTGTGATTTTTAACCGCACAACAGGCGAAATTTTTGGCGCAAGGGATATGTTTGGCATAAAACCGCTTTATTACACCTTTGCCAATAATTCCTTTATTTTCGGCAGCGAAATAAAGTCATTCTTGCCTCACCCCGAGTTTAAAAAAGAACTCAACCCCGATGCCCTTGCACACTTTTTATCGTTCCAATATTCGCCCACCGAAGAAACATTTTTTAAGGGTGTTTTTAAATTACCACCTGCCCACTACTTCACATATGATGGTAAAGAACTTGTAAAAACCCGCTATTTTGCGCCAAATTTTAAGGCCGAAGAAGGCTCGCTCGATTATTACAGCGACAAGGTTGATGCCGCTGTCAGAGAATCGGTTAAGGCGCACAAAATTGCCGATGTTGAGGTAGGTTCTTTCCTCTCAAGCGGCATAGATTCAAGTTATATTGCCGAGGCCGCCAATGTTGACAAAACCTTTACCGTCGGCTTCGAAAGCCCCGACGGTAACCGCTATAACGAAATTGATTTTGCCAAAAAATTTGCCGACACAATTAAGGTTGAAAACATTAGCAAAATTATTACCCCCGAAGAATATTGGGGCGAATTTGCCAACATTCAATACCAAATGGACGAGCCTTTGGCCGACCCCGCCGCCATTGCGTTATATTTTGTTTCAAAATTAGCCAGCGAACATGTAAAGGTTGTTATGTCGGGCGAAGGCGCCGATGAACTTTTCGGCGGCTACCGCATATATCAAGAGCCTCTAACCCTTACCTATTACGACAGCATTCCCTTCCCAATAAGGCGGTTTATTAGCAAGGCAATTACTTTTTTACACCTACCCAAAAAACACGGCATTAACTACCTAATACGCCGCGGCCTTACAATAGAGGAACGCTTTATTGGCAACGCCAATATTTTTAGCAAAAAAGAACGCGATAAAATTTTATTAAACGGCAAAAACAGTGTAGCCCCACAAGTGCTTTGCCAAAAGTTTTATAACGAAGCCCAATGCCTTGACACCGTTACAAAAATGCAGTATTTAGATATTAATATGTGGCTTATGGGCGACATTTTATTAAAGGCCGACAAAACAAGTATGGCCAACTCGTTAGAATTGCGTGTTCCGTTTTTAGATAAAAAGGTTATGGAATTAGCCGAAAAAATCCCGCTTTACTGCAGGGTAAACACCAAAACCACCAAATTGGCGCTCAGAAAAGCGGCCGAAAAAACTCTGCCCAAACTAACTGCCGAAAAGGATAAACTTGGTTTCCCTGTGCCAATAAGGGTTTGGCTCACTTGGGACACATACTATAACACCGTTAAAGAAGCCTTTTTGAGCGAAACAGCTAAAAAATATTTTAACACCAAAAAATTAGTGGCGCTGCTTGACCGCCACAAAAGCGGCAAAGAAGATGTCAGCCGCAAAATTTGGACAGTATATACATTTTTAGTTTGGCACAAACAATATTTTGAAGATTAATAAATAATAAATCCTCCGTTTGCTAATAATAAAAGCAAAGGGAGGTTTTATTTTATGCAAAACAATAATATTTCAAGCTTTGCCAAAGGCACACTTGTTGGCATGGTGGCAGGAGCCGCGCTGCTGGTTGGCGGAAAAATGGTTATGAACAACAACCACAATATGTCTAAGGGCTCGAGCAAAGCCATTAAGGCTGTTGGTGAGTTTGTAGACGGCGTTCAAACAATGTTTAAATAAAAACACGGGGTTTAAACCCCGTGTTTTTTAATAAAATTTATTATCGGTTAAACCAAAACTTACCGAAAGCGCCTTGTCTACCATATTCATATCAGGCACATTTAATGTGCCCATTTTTTCTTTAAGGCGCTGTTTGTCTATTGTTCTGACCTGCTCAAGCAAGATTATGGAATCGCGCGCAAGGCCACAGCCATCGGCATTAATTTTAATATGTGTGGGCAGTTTGCTTTTTTCTTGCTGGCTGGTTATTGCCGCCGCAATTACGGTTGGGCTGTAACGATTCCCAACATCATTCTGAATTATAAGCACGGGCCGAACCCCGCCCTGTTCCGAGCCTATAACGGGGCTTAAATCGGCATAAAATATATCTCCGCGTTTTACTGTCATTTTTATTTCACGCTCCGAAAACATTTGGTAATTATATTTTTACCCATATATTGCTTTTTTAAGCAAACAATAAAAATATTTTTAATATATTCTATGCGTGAAATTTTTTAAGGTTATTCTTCCTCGGTTTCTTCTGTTTCCTCGGTTTCTTCTATTTCCTCAGTTTCTTCTAAAATTTCAAAATCATCTTGTTGGGGTTCATAATAATCGTATTCTTCTAACTCTTCTAATTCATCCAACTCATCTAATTCGTCTAACCTTGCCAAGCGGTTTTGCGAAGCAGTTTTAGCAATTTTTACAATCATTATAATAACTAAAGCCAGAACTAACAAACCGCTTACAAAAACGGCGCCAACAAAAATGCGTTCTTTAACCGTTAAGGCTGCAAGTCTTGAAGAAAAATGGCTGCTTGCCAATATTTTAGCCTCTGCTAAATCAACATTAAATTCCGGAGAGCGTTGAACACTGCCTGTTGTTGAATCATAACGGAAATAATCTTTTATTTCCGAGTTGTATTCGGCATAGAAAATTAAATAATCGGCATAATCGGGGCTTTCGTATTTAAACACCTCTACCGAATGGCCACCTAAAACAGCGGTTGTTTTATAATAACCTTTTGGTATAATGGCGTTTGGCATTAAATCTATCAGCACATAGTTTTGCGATGCTTCGTTTAACATTCTATATTCTTTAAATTCTTCGGCAGCAGAATTATATTCAAAATATTTAGTAACGCTGCCGTCGGCATTTTTTGCCATTAAAACAACCTTGCCGTTAACCTCGTTGACAATTGCAGGCACCTCTAACGAATTAACCTTGGTGCTTGAAAGAACAAATCTGTCTAATATGGTGCCTTCTGGGTATTCGTTGGCTAAAATCCATTTTTCGCCGTTAATTGTAACATCATATGGGTTAACCACGAGGGTAGTGCCATCGGTTGTGGCACGGTTAATGTTAATAACATATTTTTTCTGTGTGCCGTTGGGTGCAGTTACAACAACAATTCTTTGGTTGGCGCCCTCTTTCATATTGGCGGAGCCCTGCACACTGGTTTTAGCGCCGGCATCTTCGGCAACGGCGCTAACCAAAACCTTTGTTATGGAATTATCTATGTTAACATTATAGGTGGTAACATCTTTGTTAAAGGCTGGTGTAAGCGGTATATTATTTGAAAGATAAAGCGATTTTAAGTTAGCATTACCCGATTTTGTTGTGCTGGCGGCATCGGCAACGTTAACGGTGATTGATTGTTCATTTAAAGTAATCGGCAGTGGGTTTTGATATTTACAATTGTAAACTCTCAAAGTGCTTTGTCCAACTTTTTTAGCTTTTAATTTTAATTCAACTGTTCGTTCTTTTGGCGTATCCTCAGCCATAGAATCAGTAAACTTAATGAGTCCTGTAGAAATCTCTTCTTTGTCGCACGAAACCGATTGAAGTTCTAAAACAGAACTATCGTATTGAAAATATCCGCTTAAAACAGCCATTTCTTCATCGGCTTTAAATGTCACAGATATTTTTAAAGTATCGCTTATATTAACACTTTGCTTTGATGCAGTAACCGTTACTGTTCCAGCAGCAAAAGCATTAACTCCTATTTGTAGCATTAATATCATTATTACTAATGTTGATATTACAAATCTTTTCAAAACTAATTTCATTTATTTTGACCTCACTGCTCTATCGTATATTTTTTTAGATATGCCATTTTAACCATAGCTAAATCTGTTTCATCTATTTTTTTTCCGGACCTTGATGGATTTCCAGCTTTATAATAAACACCATTTAACTGATATTTCCCTAAATAAACCATTTTAACCATAGCTAAATCTGTTTCATCTATAATGCCATCGCCGCTTGGGTCGCCATAAATTACTATGGTATAACTTAATTTTTCGGTTCCGGCGGTATCGTAAATTTTAACCGTATCACCCGTGCCGATTAGGCCCGATGTTTTGGCATTTCCGTTTTTGTCATAAACACCGGCGGTGCCGTTTTGAACACCTAACTTATTCTTGAAATTTTCAACAGAGATTGAAAATCCAACACCTGTTAAAAATTCGCCTGTTTTATAATTACCGTTAATTGTGGGCTCATAAATTGGTGGCAAAGCGTTGGTTTCATCTTCAGACAACCGCGCAACACTCAACTTATAAACTCGTTTTTCGCCCGACGATGCGGTAACCACGATTTCAAAATCGTTATGGCCAACATTTAACTGTTTTACCCCTGCGCCCTCAACAGTTGCAAGATTAGAACTTGCAATAGCAACAATTTCAATAGTATCTACAGGGTATCTAACAACCAACTCGCTTGGTTTTGTTGTATCATTTTTATTAAATCCGATTACCGTGTGGTTCTTTACTGTAAGCGACTCTAAAAAGTTATTGTTATTGCCGGTTTCTTCAGGCAGCCTTGTAATTTCAGGCATATTTTTATAAACAGGAATATGGAAAACTAATGATGAATCCATAACCGCACCGTAAGCCTTGGCTAAAAAGTTTGCTTTCCCATATGCGTCATAAACACTGGTGGCGTACTGTTGGTTATAAAATCCACCTTCTGCAATAACATCAAAATCCATGTAATAATATGTATTCTGACCAACCGAAACATATTTTTTGGCATACCATTGTGCGCCACCTGTAATTGATTTTTCACGGGTGTTCCAACCCTCGTTCTTTGCGTGTGCAAGGCCGTTCTGAACGGCATTAAGCTCTCCGTATTGATAGGCACCAACATTAAAGAAGTTAAAATAACCTTCGTATCCTTCCTCTGTTCCCGAAATGCTTTTACCACTACCCGCACTGCCCTGCTCTTGCAAAATGGTGGAAGCAATGGCAAATGGGCTAACATTCGAAGCCTTAGCGGCGTTCATAATAGCATCGGCATAGGTCATATTTTCGTTATCGGGTGGGGATGGCAAAGTGGCATTTAAAAAGGTGCCATTAATCATTAGCATTAGGTTTTCTTTGGTGTCATACTTTTCGTCATATGAATGTGAAGAAAACATAAAAATACTTTTCGAATCCAAAAAATTTCTTGGGTCGGTGTAATATTCGACCACCATTTTAGAAGCTGCAACCCAACCGCCTGAATCAAACAAATACCATTCACCTGTTTCGGAGTTATAGGCTTTAGGGTCAAGGGATTTCCAAGAATCCGGCTTGCTGTTATGCACAAGTTTTTTGCCAACCTCACTTTCAGCCGCAACAACATCAGACCATTCAAGGTCTATTTGGTCGGCATAAAACACCCAATTTGGGTAAAGCGAGTGTAAATCGCGAAGCTTGGGTTTATAACTTTCGGGGAAGTTTTGCTGGGTAAGCCACGCTTCAAAAGCGGCATCTTCTGTATATGAGCCAACAAGTGTTGCTCGGGTGTTAAAAATATATCCTTCTTTTTCATAGCTGTCGCCATAATTAATTTTATACCACATATCACCGTCGCCATCAGCCTTTAGTTCAAGTGCCTTTACCTTTGTGCCTTTGGTAAGCGTAGTAATTATCTTGCTTGGCTTTTCTTTGTCTAATCTTCCGTCATGGCCTGAACCATCAATATAACCGGGTTGCGGGTAAACGGGTGCGCCGTTATCGTGCGACACCACCGCATAGGCAGGAAAGTTGGCGGCCGCAGCCGAAAACGAAAACTGTATTAAAATTAGGCTAAAAACCAGCAAAAATGCGGTTAATTTTTTTGCAATAATTTTAGTCATATCCATATCCTTTTTTTCAAAATTCATCCATTATAATTATATTGTTTTTAGGCGGTTATGTCAACCTATTTGGCCAAATTACCTTTATTTTACTTACAAGGTTTTTTAATATTGAATAAAAAAGCAATTCATAGTATAATATTTTAAGGTAATTATTTTTTTAAGGAGTTTTTGTGTGGATAAATATAAAAGTTTGGCGCGTAACACCGCTGTTTTTGCAATAGGCACCTTTGGCTCTAAAATACTTTCATTTATAATGGTATTTTTTTACAGCCGTGCCATGCAAACGGCCGAGTTCGGCACACTGGATATTATTATAAACAGCGGCAGTCTGCTGCTACCCATTGTAATGCTTGGCATACAAAACGCCATTATTCGTTTTGGGCTTGATAACGACTATAAAAAAAGCGATGTTTTTTCGGTTGGAATAATATCGGTCTTGCTGGGTTTTTCGTTTGTGTTGTGCTTTAGCCCGTTATTAATTAAGGTTCAAGAATTTAAAAATTATATATTTTTGTTGTACGGTTATATTTTTATGTCGGCCATGCGGCACATTTGCAGTTATTTTGTAAGGGCCATTGGCAAGGTAAAACTGTTTGCGGCCGACGGCATTTTTTCCACCTTTATGACCTGCTTGTTAACAATAATATTTTTGCTGCCCTTAAAAATGGGAATCAGAGGTTATTTGTTAGCCATAATTTTGGCCGATTTTTGCTCGGTTTTGTTTTTAACTTTTTTGGGCGGACTTTTAAAATATGTTAATTTTAAAGGGCTTAAATTCTCACTTGTTAAAAAAATGTTGCTTTTTTCACTGCCGCTCATTCCCACATCGCTTTTATGGTGGGTTATAAATGTGTCCGACCGCTATTTTGTTCAATATATGGTTAGCGCCTCGGCCAACGGATTATACTCGGTAGCATACAAGGTGCCAACAATATTAACATTGGTTTCCACCGTGTTTTTAGATGCCTGGCAAATTTCGGCCGTAACCGAAAACAGCACCCTAAGTCGCAACCATTTTTACAGCAATGTTTTCAAATCCTTTCAAGGCGCCGTGTTTGTAGTGTCTTCGGGGCTCATACTTTTTGCAAAATTTATTACCAAAATTTTATTAGATGCCGACTATTACGCCTCTTGGCAATATATACCGGTTTTAATGCTGGCCACGGTTTATTCTTGTTTCGTGGTGTTTTTAGGCAACATTTATCTTGCCGAAAAGCGCAGTGTTTCCACCTTAATTACAACGTTGCTCGGTGCAATTCTTAATTTGGTGTTAAACTTTATTTTAATAAAACCGTTTGGCGTTAACGGCGCGGCCGTGGCCACCTGTATAAGTTATTTTGCAGTTTATGCAATAAGGGCGGCCGATATTAAAATGCGCAACAAAACAATAACCTTTTCTTCGGGCATAATTTTAATAAACTCTTTAATAACTGCTGCGCAAATTATATTAATGTTGTTGGAACCGCCTTATTGGGTGGTTTACCAAATGGTGTGTTTAGGTTTATTAATTGCCGTAAACTACAAAATGCTTTTAGATGTTATTAAAAAAATACTAAAATAAAAAAAGGGGGCTTTAAAAGCCCCCTTAAATTTTTATTATTCAGCCTCGGCCTCTTCTTCGGCAAGGTCAGCAATATGAACATTAACACGGGTTATTGCGTTGCCTGTCATATCCTGTAGTTTATCTTTAACGTTAGTTTGAACGGCCTCGGCCACGGTTTTAACATTAGCCGACTGTTTAACACAAATGTAAACATCAATATCAATTGCGCCGTTTCTTACAGCAACTTTAACCGGCTTTAATGCAGAGCCTGTATTTACTATTCCCTTAATATCTACCGTTTTGTTGGCCATGGAAACAGCACCGTCAACCTCTAACGCTGCAATGGAAACCATTTTTTCAATAACATCGGTATTAATTTCGAGTCCGCTTAAAATTTTATTTTCTGCCATAACATAAGCCTCCGTTTTTAAAATTCCAAACATATTATACCACATTTTTTTATAAACTCAACTATTTTACAGCAAGAATTTTAATTTTATCTATAGCAAATCCGCTTTGAGCCATGGCAATGTCCTGTATTTGCACCGTTTGGGCGCCACTTAAAGATTCGCCCTTTACCACAACATTAACATCGTTTTGGCCAATAATTGCTATGGCATCGGGGAAGCCTTTGGCTTTAAGCAGTGTTTCAATGTTGGTTTCTTTTTTCTGCCTTAAGGCTAAATCGGACACCGTTTTAGAGGCCTCGCTCAAGGCAGCAGCATCGCCCCCGGCAGTTTTTATGGCTTCGGTAATATTTTCTTGTGCCGCTTTATAGGAAGCCTCACGCTCGGCGCGGGCGGTTTCAAAATAATCGGCCACATTGCCCGAAGTTTCAAGCAATTCGCTGTTTTCGGAATTTACATATTGGGCTTCACCTAAATATTTAGTGCCGCCACTGCTGGAATATTTCATATTAAACCATACCGCTGCACCCAGCGCTAAAACCATTACTGCCAAAATAATCTGACTTTTACCTAATACCTTACCTTTTTTCATTTTAATTGCCTCCCTTATTTACTATGTTAATGCGTTTAGATGTTATATCCAATGCCGCCATTACGGCATTTTTTATTTTTTCTTCGGTACCTTTTACCGATGGCGCCGAATAAACTATGCTTACGCCCCTAACCTCTGGGTAATATTCATAAACCGGCACCGCCTGCTCGTTGCCGGACGAATCGGTTATAATTATGTAGTCGGTCTCTTGGTCGGACACCTTATCGGTGCCGTTTTGAGTGCTTTTTTCGGTAGTGCTGCTTTTATTATTAAACCCATAAGAATATTTTTTGCCGCCTTCGAGCGTTAACAAAACCGTTATATCGCGGCTGCCTGTTATGCTGCTAACAATTTTTTTAACATTTTTTTCAAGTTCTTGGCGGTAATTTTCAGCGTCGAACACATTGCCTTTATCGGTGTTGTTTTTTTCTTGGGAGGGCGTTAAAACCGAGGAAAGCCCCACCAATAAAATTCCAATTAACCCCACAATTAAAAGGGTTTTTCCGTTTTTTAAATAAGATTTAATTTTTACCAAAAAATCATTCATTTATCACTTCCACCTCGCAGGCATCTATTACCGTTAAAATACTTTCTTTTATTCCTGCGTCCAAATTATTTGTAAAAACCGTTATTCTTTTAATAAATATGCTGTTATCGTCGGCAATATCCGTAATAACCGAAATTTTATTAAAATCATATCCGTTTTGTTTTAAAATTTGTGTTGTTAAATATTCGGCCTGAGTTTTTGTTACATTGGCCGACGCCGTTATAATTTTATTTTGAGAATTAGCAACAGTGAAATCTATTTTAGCCCCCTTAACACCCTTTAAGCCCATAATTATTACCGATAAAAATATAAGTGAAAAAACAAGTTTAATGCTTTTTTCGGTATTTCCTTTCGGACGCAACATATACACCGCGCCCAGCAACACCGAGCAGGCCGAAAACGCCAAAACAAAACTTAAAATCGTTTTCATGCCACACCCACCTTCATTAATATAGCCAGCGATATTATAAATAATGCTGCAGTAAAAAGCATTACACCAATAATTAACGAAACCGCCGAATCCACCGCCTTTAGTGCTGCGGGCGGCGGCTCTTTAAACATAATTTGGGTGGCAATGTCGGCGCCGTTTAACACGATTCGCCAAAGCGTTAATTTTAAAATCACGGGCAAGGTTATTGCCGCTATAACAAAAACAGCATATATCCCAACGCCGCTTTGTAACAGTTTTACCGAACTGCCCAGTGTGGATACCACTTCACTTAATGCCGTGCCGGCCACAGGCACAAAACTTCCCACCATAAACTTAACCGTTTTAATGCCCACGGTGTCGGCAGCCGAACCTATTGCGGTGCTAACCGAAAGCAGACCCAAAAACACCGTGAAGGTAAAGGTTAAAATATAATTAGCCCCTTTTTTTATGGCCGAAGCCAAACGTACCCCGGGGGACACATCACTTAAAACCCCACTTAAATAAAGGGCCAACTGCACACAGCTTAGCGGCACCACAATAAAGGCTAATATTTGCACGGTAAATTCGGCCGCCACCAACAACATGCCGCCCGACTGTGCTGCGGTGGCTGCATTTCCGCCCGAAGCCACAATGCCACAAAAGGCCGGAACAAAAGAAAGCATAAACACGCCGCTGCCCTTAATGGCCGACCCTGCCGCCGATATATCGGACAGCACCGGCACCGTGATTATAAGGGTTAAAATTATTGTAAAGGCCGTGTTAACACCATCGTTTTGCCCTAAAGTATTAAAAACCGCCCACAATATTAACACCGAAATTACACTTAAAAATATGGTTTTAAGCCCCGAAAAACCGTTAATAAAAATATCCTTTAAAAGCAAAAAAATATTGTTTGGAGCGTTTTCAACCCATTTTGTATCATATGGCGTAGCCCCCAAATCGTTCAAAATTTGCCTGCTTTCTTTGTCTGGAATTTCGGTTATTTCTTCCATACCGACGGCGTTTAATTGGTCGGTGTAAATACCTTCGTTTGCCTTTGCAGGAAACGAAAAAACAAACAAAAAAATTAAAATAATTATTAGTCTTTTCATTTTACAAAATTCCCGATATTACATTAAATAAATCTTTAATAAGCGGCACACAAAGCAAAAATATTGCTGCCTTGCCTGCAAGTTCGGCCTTAGATGCAATGGCCGAAAAACCAAAATCACGGCAGGTATCGGCCACAAACTGAGTTATGTAACCAAGCGCCACCGTTTTTAAGGCTATAAAAAAATATTGTTGGTTGACACCTGCTGTTTTCAGTTCCGAAAACAATTGCATTAAAGGGTTAATTATGGCAACCGATACCGCAATTATTAAACCGCACCCAACCACCACCGTTATAACGGTTGCATATTCTTTTTTATATTCCAAAAAAATTACGCCCACAAAGGCCGCCACAATGCACAATGCAAATATTTTAAAAATATCCATTTTAAAGTCCAAACAAACCCTTTACAGTTGTGAAAAGTTCGGCTATTACCTTAACAACCATTAAAAGCACAACCACCAAGCCTGCAAGAGTTGTAAGCATTGCCTGTTCCTCACGCCCCGAGCGCACCAAGACCTGATTAAGCACCGTAACAATAATGCCTATTGCGGCAACCTTGAAAATAAAATCTACATCCATTTTTTGCCTCCTAAACCAATAAAACCGCTATGCTAAGGCCCGAAAACAACCCCAACATTTTATATAATTTAGATTTTTTAATATATTCATTGTCGGCCGAGGCCCACCTTTGTTTTAAAATATCGGCATAGGTTTCGCACCTTTTAATTTGAGATTCAATATTGCCCATGCCAAGCTCGGCAAAAAATTCTTCAATAATTTTTTGGTCGTCTTTATTAAGGTGGCCGTTTTTAATTTGCACACAAAACGGTTTTTTCAAGGTCAAATAATTTTCTTTGCCCAAAATTGTATTTAAAATATCGTAAAGTTCGGCCGCAGTGCCCGAAATTTTTTGGCCAATGCATAAAACAGAAAAATAAAACCATTCCAAAGCATCTGCCCTATTTTTAAGTTGTAACGAATTTTTTCGGCCCAATAAAAATCCGCTTAAAACAATAAAAGCAAGACCTATAATTTTAATTATCCACATATTTCCCCCTCTAAAATCAAGGGTAGTTCGCCCACCTTTTTTAAAAAAACAATTTTATTTATAACACCGCTTTTAATCAAATTTTTCGTAACGCCTCGCTTTTTAAGTTCGGCCTCGCTGCCAATATGCGCCGTGGTTACAATAAAAACGCCCGTGTTAACGCTTTGCATAACACCACTAAGTTCCTTTTCGGTTCCAATTTCGTCAAAGGCTATAACCTCGGGCGACATTGAACGCAAGGCTACCTCTATTCCCTCAGGTTTGGGGCGGCCAGATATTACATCGGTGTTAAATCCAACATCATTTTGTGGCACACCGCCCGCCACAGCAGCTATTTCGCCACGGGTGTCTATTACCGAAACCCTATAACTTTTACCGGTTTCACCATTTGAAAGGCTGCGCACAAAATCTCGCAAAAAAGTAGTTTTACCGCTGCCAGGTGGGCCGCAAATTAAAACCGAACCACCGCCGTAATTTTGGATTAAATTTTTTGCCGCCCCAATAATTTGGTGAGAAATTCTAATATTCACCGATGTTATGTCGCAAAACTTGCCCTGCCTAAAAACACCGCAAACGCCTGCCCTGTTGCCAAACGGCATGGTTACATATCCGTTTAAAATTTCGTCTTGGTGCGAATAAACCGAATTATTACAAATAAGCCTGGCCACCTCAAATAAATCGGCCGCCGCCACTAAAACCGAATTTTGTTGCGGTGTTAAGGTTAGCTCTGCAGCATTTGTTAAAAAATAAGTTTTACCACCAAACACAACGGCCAACATGCCGCCCGCCCTAAGCCTTATTTCCTCTGTTTTTGCTTGTATGTTTGGCGGCAACAGTTTAAGAACTCTTGCAAATTTTTGCGGCAACAAATCACAAGCCGAAACATATCCTTTTGTTTTTGTTTCCATTTTTATTCACCATTAAATGCTATGAGGACAAGCGAAAAAAAAGAACTAAAATTAAATAAAAAAGGACAGGTTTTATGGGTGGCACTTTAAAGGACAGTAAAAAAGGAAGCACGAAAATTTCGCGCTTCCTTTTAATTTTGTCTTATACCTTGACAAGCAGGGAAAATGTATATCACATTTTCCACTTGTTAGGAGAACCTAAAACCCATTGCCCTCGCTCACAACCAATTGCTGCCTGGGGTGCTATACGCAAAAGAGGGAAATGATACTTTACGAGGCCACTGAACCAACATTTGAAAACTGGTTTCCACCCTTTGCAATTGCGAATGTAGTCGAGGTTTCTCCGCTTGGTATCATATTTCCACCCATCATTCCGCCTTCGTTATCTGGCGGTGTCATACCTTCTGGCATTTCTCCGTTGGGCATTTCGGGTCTTTCACCTTGTGGGAATTCTCCGTTCGGCTTTTCGGGTCTTTCCATACCCTCTGGCACTTCGGGTGGTGTGCCCTGTTCACCATTCGGCATTTGTGGTCTCTGTCCCTGTGGCATTCCGCCCCCAATATTTTGAGTTTTACTTCCAGATAATTGAGTTGTTCCTTGCCAGAATGTATAGTCATCGGGGGTAATTTCGCTTCCTGCAACA
>JAFSIN010000054.1 GCA_017439765.1 Clostridia bacterium
CATTGGGTTTTCATCGGACAATTTTTTGCCGGTTTGCAGGCAAAGCAATACCCTGTGGGCTTCGTGGTCTGATTTCTCTACATAATGTACATCGTTGGTGGCAACAAGCGGAATTCCACTGTCGTGCGATAATTTTGCAAGCAGAGGCAAAATTTGTTTTTGCTCAAAAATATTATGGTCTTGTATTTCTAAATAATAGTTGCCTTTGCCAAAGGTGTCATTATACCATAATGCAGTATTTAAAGCCTCTTGGTAATTATTTTGCAGTAAAAGTTTGGGGATTTCACCGGCCAAACAAGCAGATAATGCAATAAGGCCTTCGCAGTTTTCTTTTAATAACTGCCTGTCCACCCTTGGTTTGTTATAAAAACCTTGGGTGAATCCTAAAGAGACTAATTTAATTAAATTTTTATAACCTGTTTCGTTTTTGCAAAGCAAAACAAGGTGGGAATATTGGCTGTCGTAAAATTTTTCTTTTTGGGTGCAAAGGCGGGGGGCAACATAAACTTCACAACCAATTATTGGCTTAATACCGTTTTTTTTAGCGGCTTTATAAAACTCTACAGCGCCATACATAACGCCGTGGTCGGTAATAGCAAGGGCATTTTGACCTAAATTTTTGGCAGCATTAATAAGCCTGTCAATGCGGCAACAGCCATCTAACAAGCTATATTCAGTGTGCACATGCAGGTGTGTAAAGCCCATTTAAGCCACCCCCTAATTAAGTTAATTTTCTTTAAATTCTTTAGAAATTTCTATTATTTTTGCAAACCTGTGGTTAAGCCCCGAACGTGTTATGGGAACGCTTGAAATTTTGCAAAGTTCGGAAAGTGATGCATAGGGGTTGTTAAGACGTAATTCGGCGGCAAACCTAAGTTCGTCCGACAAAAGTGAAAATTTGCCGGAATTTATTAAATATTCAATAGCCTCACGCTGTAAAACCGAGGCATTAATAACCTTTGAGTTGTTTGCATCTTCAAAATTACCTTTACGGTTAACCATAGAGCGAAAATCTTTTATAGCCTTAATATCCATAAGTTTAAGGGTTATTGGTGTTGCACCAATAACGGTTAAAAAATCTTCAACACATTCGCTTTTTTTAAGGTAAATAACATTGGTTAAACTTTTAAGCGTTATTTTAGGCTCTAAGTTATGTTTATATAAAAGGTCGAAAGTAGCATAAGCGAGTTCTGGGTTTTTAATTCTAAGGTCAATTCGGTATTCTTTTACAGGGTCCGATGCTTGTCCGCAGGCCAAAAACATACCCCTTATAAAAGCGTTTTTGCAGCAGTCTTTTTTAATTACATTTTGGTTTATTATGCTGTTTATTTGACCTTTAACTAACCCTAAACTGTTTATAATTCGGTCTCTGTCGCTTTGTGAATCAACAAAAACCTTATAGGTTGTTTTTTTGCCGCCGCCAACAACGGTTTTAGTAAATACCGAAAAACAGTGCTTTATTAAATAAGCGTATCTTTTAGCGGTGGCCTCGTTGTCAGTAAGCAGTGAGATTTTTTGCTCGGTAAAAGATTGTCCGAACAGCATAAAACCATAGCA
>JAFSIN010000006.1 GCA_017439765.1 Clostridia bacterium
TAAAATGGCGCATGGCAATAATGTCGGCATAGCAGCTTATGATTTTTGCGGTGTCGGCAACACTTTCGCCCTTGGCGGCCGAAGAAGAGCCTGCTTCGGAAAAACCTAAAACATTGCCACCTAATTCCATCATAGCGGCCTCGAAACTAAGGCGTGTGCGGGTTGAGGGCTCGAAAAACAGGGTTGCCAACTTTTTGCCACGACAAATTTCGCTATATTTTTTAGGATTTTCAATAATATCGTTAGCGGTGTTAATTAATTCTTCTAACTCGGCTACCGAAAAATCCAAAATATCGATTAAACTTTGCATAAACAATAATCCTTTCAAAAATTAGGCCTTTGCGCCGTTAATTTCAAGGTATTTTTTAATTCTTTCAACATTTTCACGGTTGCTTTCATCTTGCTCTAAATATTCAATAATATCGTAAACATCGACAACCGAATAAACCGGGAAGCCGAATTCTTCACCAACCTCGGCCATGGCTGATTTTTCGGTTTGACCTTTTTCTTTGCGGTCCACCATAACAAAAGTGGCTGCAACCTTGGTGCCTTTTAAAGAGGATAATATTGCCATGCTTTCTCTAATGGCGGTGCCGGCGGTTATAACATCTTCCACTATTACGATTTCTTCGTTTTCGGTGGGTTTATAGCCTACGAAAACGCCGCCTTCGCCGTGGTCTTTTTCTTCTTTGCGGTTAAAAAAGAACGGAACATCTAACCCTTGTTTTGCCAGCGCACAGGCCACCGAAACAGCAATTGGAATTCCTTTATAAGCAGGGCCGTAAAGTACGGTTTTTTTGTTGCCCACCTTTTCAAAATAGGCTTTGGCATAAAATTCGCCTAATTTTGAAATTTGTTCGCCTGTTTTAATGTCGCCGGCATTAATAAAATATGGGATTTTTCTGCCCGATTTAGCGGTGAAATCACCAAATTTTAAAACGCCTGCACCCTCTAAAAACTCAATAAATTCTCTTTTATAACCTTCCATTTTTATTCTCCTAACCTATAAATTCTTTAACGCAACGCTCATATGCTGCTACAGGGTCGGCTGCGGCGGTAATGGGGCGGCCCACCACAATGTAATCCGAGCCGATTTTTTTGGCTTCGGCAGGTGTCATAACACGCTTTTGGTCGCCAATTTCGCCATCGGCAAAGCGGACGCCGGGGGTAATGGTTAAAAAGTTTTGACCGCAACATTCGTGCACCTTGCCTGCCTCTAGCGGCGAGCAAACTACGCCATCTAGCCCTGCCAATTTAGCATTTTTAGCATAATGCATAACAACCTTATCTATAGGCTCATTTATAAGCAAATCTTTTTCCATAATTTCTTGGTCGGTGCTGGTTAACTGGGTAACGGCTATAAGAAGCGGTCTTGTGCCGTCGGGTCTGGTTAAGCCCTCTAAGGCGGCCTGCATCATACGGGTGGTGCCTGCGGCATGTAAATTAGTAATATCAACATCTAACCCCGACAACACCGCCATTGATTTTTTAACGGTGTTAGGAATGTCATGAAGTTTTAAATCTAAAAAGATTTTATGGCCCCTGGCCTTAATTTGCTTTACAATTTCGGGACCTGCGGCATAGAAAAGCTCCATACCTATTTTTACAAACGGTTTTTTGTCTGTAAATTTATCCAAAAAGTTATAAACGGCTTCGGCACTTGCAAAATCGCAAGCAACTATAACATCTTTACCCATTATTTACTCCTCCAATAATATCACTTAAATTTTCAATGCCGTATTTGTCCATAACGCTTGGTAAATCGTTAATTATATTACGGCA
The DNA here is from genome assembly GCA_017439765.1 of Clostridia bacterium. Classification (GTDB taxonomy): domain Bacteria; phylum Bacillota; class Clostridia; order Oscillospirales; family Acutalibacteraceae; genus SIG565. The sequence continues at coordinate 1,783 of JAFSIN010000006.1, forward strand.
GGCATATGGCTCTATAAGGTTGGCAGCACCTACTTCTACTGCGGTGGCGCCCGCCAACATCATTTCAATAACATCTTCGGCAGTGCTAACGCCGCCCATACCAATTACCGGTATTTTAACGGCATTTGCCACCTGGTAAACCATTCTTACGGCCACAGGGAAAATTGCCGGGCCCGAAAAGCCACCCATTTTGTTGGCAATAACCGGTTTTTTGGTTTTTAAATCTATGCGCATGCCAAGCATTGTGTTTATAAGGCTTATGGCATCGGCGCCTGCTTCTTCGCAGGCCTTGGCAATTGCCACAATGTCAGTAACGTTGGGCGATAATTTAACAATTACAGGTTTTGTTGTGGCGGCCTTTACGGCACTTACTACCTCGGCTGCGGCCTCGGGTGATGTGCCAAAACTCATACCGCCGCCGTGCACATTCGGGCAGCTGACATTAACTTCCAGCCAACCCACCTGTGGCTCTTTATCTAACATTTTGCAGGTGTATACATAATCTTCCACCGAAAAGCCGCTAACATTGGCCATAACCGGCTTGTTAAAGCATTTTTTAAGTTTTGGCAGTTCTTCCGATATAACCTTGTCTACACCGGGGTTTTGCAGCCCCACGGCATTTATCATGCCGGCGGTGCACTCGGCAATACGGGGGGTTGGGTTGCCAAAGCGGGCTTCTTTGGTGGTACCTTTAAACGAAAAGGTACCAAGAATATTAATGTCGTAAAGCTCGGCAAATTCATAGCCAAAGCCAAAGGTGCCGCTGGCAGGAATTACGGGGTTATCAAGCGTAATTCCGCAAAGGTTAACGGTTAATCTTCCCATAAAATTTCCTCCTTAAGCATAACGGGGCCATCTTTACAAATACGTTTATAGCCCGCAATGGTTTTACAAGAGCAGCCCATACAGGCGCCAAAACCGCAACCCATACGCTCTTCAAAACTCATTTGACCTTGGGTTTTGCTTTGTTTATACACAGCCTTTAACATGGGTTCGGGGCCGCAGGTGTAAAAATAAGAATAATCTACATCCATTTTAGCGGTTACAAAACCCTTTGTACCATAGCTGCCATCGGCCGTAACAATGGCCACGCTGCAGCCTAAATTTTTAAATTCTTGCTCGTAAAAAACCTCGGACTCGGTATTAAAACCCAATATTACCGAAACCTTTTTGCCCTGAGCAATTAACTCTTTAGCCAGCATATAAAGGGGTGGCACACCAACGCCGCCGCCAATAAGCAGCGGGTTGTTGCCAGAAACATCAGTATTATATCCGTTTCCAAGCCCCGTTAGAATGTCGAGCATTTGGCCTTCTTTTAAATCCTTCATTTGCTCGGTTCCGCCGCCAACAACCTTGTAAATAATGGTTAATAAGCCATCTTCACAGTCGCAAACCGAGATTGGTCTGCGCAAATATTTGCCATCGAGCTTAATGTTTACAAACTGGCCGGGGGCGGTAATGAATGAGGTGTCGCCCTTTAAACACATTTTATAAACATTGCTATTTAGCGGAATATTCTTAGTAATTTTGAAAAAACTTTGTTTCATTTTTTACCTCAAGCATCTATAGTTGAAATTGTAAGCGTTGTTTCTTCTAAAACATCTAATAAAACCCTTACGGTGTCAAGCGCTGTAAATATGGTAACATTGTTTTCGGTGGCTACCTTGCGAATTTGGTGGCCATCACTCTCGGTCTTGCCCGAGCTTATATCTTTAGTATTTAAAACATAGGCAATATGGCCTTGACGAATGGCGTCTTGAATTTCTTCGCTGCCATCGCTTATCTTTTTAAGCACGTGGGTTCTAATGCCGTTTTCTTTTAAGAAATTGGCGGTGCCTTCGGTGGCCTCTATGTTAAAGCCTAAATTATAAAATCTGCGAATAAGCGGCAGGGCCTCGGCCTTGTCTTTGTCGGCAATGGTGGCGAGCACAGTGCCATAGTTTTGCAAATGCATGCCCGAAGCCTGCAAAGCTTTATAAAGTGCGCGGTTAAGCTTGTCATCATAGCCGATGGCTTCGCCTGTCGACTTCATTTCGGGCGATAAATAAGCATCTAACCCTCTGATTTTATTAAACGAGAACACCGGAACCTTAACATACCAACGATTCTTTTCTTCGGGGTAGATTCCAAAAATGCCCTGCTCTTTAAGGGTTTTGCCCAAAATAACTTCGGTTGCAATATCGGCAAGGCTGTAGCCTGTTGATTTTGATAAGAACGGAACAGTACGGGAAGAACGCGGATTAACCTCTATAATATAAACATCGTCATTTTCGTCTACTATAAACTGAATGTTATAAAGGCCAATTATGCCAATGCCAAGACCTAATTTTTTAGCATATTGCAAAATGGTACCCTTTACCTTATCGGAAATACTGAAGGTTGGGTAAACGCTTATAGAGTCGCCACTGTGAATACCAGTGCGCTCAACAAGTTCCATAATGCCGGGCACAAAAACATCTAATCCGTCGCAAATGGCATCTACCTCTACCTCTTTGCCTTGAATGTATTTATCAACCAAAACGGGCTTGTCTTCGTCAATTTCAACGGCGGTTTTAAGGTAGTGTTTAAGCTGTTCTTCGTTGGCAACAATTTGCATTGCTCTGCCGCCCAAAACAAAACTTGGGCGCACTAAAACAGGGTATCCGATTTCGGCAGCGGCCTTAATGCCATCTTCTATTTTAGTAACAGCTTTACCTTTTGGTTGCGGTATGTTAAGGTCGGTTAAAACCTTTTCAAAACTATCGCGGTTTTCGGCACGCTCAATTGCGGCACAGTCGGTTCCAATAATTTTAACGCCGCGTTTCATAAGTGGTTCGGCCAAGTTTATAGCGGTTTGACCACCCAACGACGCTATAACACCCTCGGGTTTTTCAAACTCAATAATGTTCATAACATCTTCGGGGGTTAAGGGTTCAAAATAAAGTTTGTCGGCGGTGGTGTAATCGGTAGAAACGGTTTCGGGGTTGTTGTTAATAATGATGGCCTCGTAACCCGAATTTTTAATGGTTGTTACGGCGTGCACAGTCGAATAATCGAACTCTACACCCTGACCAATACGAATGGGGCCTGCACCAAGCACCACAATTTTCTTTTTGTTGGTGAGTTTAGAAGTGTTTTCACCTGTGTATGACGAATAGAAATATGGTATATATGCATTTGTGTGGCAGGTGTCTACCATTTTAAACACAGGGAACATATTGTTTTCTTTGCGTAAAGCGTAAACATCAAGTTCGGTTTTACCCCAAAGTTTTGCAATAAATTTATCACAGAAGCCCATTTTCTTGGCCTTTAACAAGGTGTCGATATTGCCTGCATTGGCCTTTAGCTCGGCTTCCATATCCACTATTTTTTTAACCGATTGCAAGAAGTATTCGGTTATCTTGGTAACTTCGTGTATTTCTTCTGTGCTGGTGCCCTGCCTTAAAAGTTCGGCAACGGCAAAAATATTATCATCTTTAAACTCGGCAATATAATCTAACAACTCTTGTTTTGTTTTTCCGTCGAATTTAGGCAAGTAGAAGTGGTCGGCCCCGATTTCTAACGAGCGAACCGATTTTAACAAACATTCTTCTAAATTAGAGCCTATGCCCATAACCTCGCCCGTAGCTTTCATTTGGGTGCCCAGGGTGTTGGCGGCAGATGTAAACTTATCGAACGGGAAACGTGGCAATTTTGCAATAACATAATCTAACTTTGGCTCAAACGCTGCATTTGTGTTGGCGATTTTAATATCTTCTAACATCATGCCGAGCGCTATTTTAGCAGTTACCCTTGCAATTGGGTATCCACTGGCCTTAGAAGCTAATGCCGACGAGCGTGAAACCCTTGGGTTAACCTCGATTAAATAATATTCGCTCGAATTAGGATTTAAGGCAAACTGAACATTACAGCCACCCTCTATTTTAAGCTCTTTAATTAATTTTATAGCGCTGTCATTAAGCATTTTTTCATCTTCTTTGCTTAATGTCATAATGGGGGCCACAACAAGCGAGTCGCCTGTGTGAACACCAACAGGGTCTATGTTTTCCATTCCGCATATGGTTATGGCGTGGTCGGAGGAATCACGCATAACCTCGAATTCAATTTCTTTATAACCTTTAACACTTTTTTCTATAAGCACTTGGTGCACCGGCGAAAGTTTAAAGGCATTAAGACCTATTTCTATCAATTCTTCTTCATTATTGGCAAAGCCGCCGCCAGTGCCGCCCAAAGTAAAGGCAGGACGAAGCACAACAGGGTAGCCTATTTTTTGTGCTGCTGCTTTGGCTTCTTCTATGCTATAGGTGATTTCTGAAGGAATGGTGGGCTCACCAATAGATTGGCAAAGTTCTTTAAACATTTCGCGGTCTTCGGCACGCTCAATACTTTGGCTGCTGGTGCCCAAAAGTTCAACACCGCACTCCTTTAAAATTCCCTTTTTTTCTAACTGCATTGCAATGTTAAGGCCTGTTTGACCACCAATGCCGGGCACAATGGCATCGGGGCGTTCATAGCGCAAAATTTTAGCAATATATTCAAGCGTTAAAGGTTCCATATAAACCTTGTCGGCAATGGTTGTGTCGGTCATAATGGTGGCGGGGTTAGAGTTCACCAAAACCACCTCGTAGCCTTCTTCTTTAAGGGCTAAACAGGCCTGGGTTCCTGCATAGTCAAACTCGGCTGCTTGGCCTATTACAATGGGGCCCGAGCCAATAATTAATACCTTTTTAATGTCTGTTCTTTTTGCCATAATTATTCCTCCGTAATATTTTTATAAACTGCCTTATTACCGTAAACCGTTAGCATATTTACGCCATATAGCCACTCGTTTTCGAATGGGGTTGCCCGCCCTTTTGATAAGAATTTGTCGGGCTGCACCAAAAACTGCTTTTGGGTGTTCCATACGGTAAATTCGTTGTTTAAATTTATATTAAACCTTTTTCTTGGGTTTAAGCACATAAGTTCTACTAACTTTTCTAAGGTTATTACACCCTTTTTAACAAGGTGGGTGTTCATAACCGCAAAGGCGGTTTCAAGGCCAACCACACCAAAAGCGCTTCCGCTAAGGCCTTTGGATTTTTCTTCACACGAATGGGGTGCGTGGTCGGTCGCAATCATATCAACAGTGCCATCGGTTACGCCTTCTAACAAAGCCTGCATATCGGAATACGAGCGCAGGGGTGGGTTCATTTTAAACCGACCGTGCTCTTGCAAATTGCTATCGCTAAGCACCAGGTAATGCGGCGCCGTCTCGCACGTTACATTGACGCCCGATTTTTTAGCCTGCCTTATAAGTTCGACGCTCTCTTTACAAGAGATATGGCATACGTGGTAGGCGGCACCCGTTTTTGCGGCTAAATTTAAATCACGCTCTATGGGTTTCCATTCACTTTCTGAGCAAATGCCCTTGTGGTTATGCGCCGCTGCATATTCGCCTTTATGAATATAGCCGCCAAAAAGAAGTGAATTATCTTCACAGTGGGCCACAATAATTTTCCCCAAACCTTTGGCCTCAAGCATTGCCTCTTGCATTAACTCGGCACTTTGAACGCCGCGGCCATCATCAGAAAAGGCAATAACATTGTTGGCCATAGCCTGCATATCGCTTAATTTTTCGCCTTTTTGCCCCACCGTAATTGCGCCATAAGGTAAAACCTTAATGGTGGCGCCGCCGTCAATTAGCCTTAATTGTTCGGCCAAGGTTTCGGCGCTGTCGGGCACTGGGTTTAGGTTGGGCATGGTGCAAACGGCCGTATAACCGCCGTGCGCTGCCGCCAAACTGCCCGTGGCAATGGTTTCTTTATAAGAAAAACCCGGCTCACGAAAATGCACATGCACATCGCAAAAACCGGGCATAACAACATAATTTTCGGAATTTAAAAATGCCAAATCGCCTGACAAAAAATCGGCAACAAAGCCGGTGCTTATGCCCGACGCCTTTAAACCAACATGTTTTGCCATTAATTCAGCCATTTTTATTCCCCTTTTTTAACAAAAAAGCCTTGCCGTTTCGGCAAGGCGGTTACACAAAATTAGAGCACAGCAACGCTGCACTATATTTTTAAAGTATTTACCAATCTTGCCGATATCACAGTACCGTTTTAAAGATTTTTTAGCCTTGCGGCTTTCAATTAATTATACTATACAGTAATAATTTTGTCAATATAAAGTAAAAATTTTTTACCTATTTTTCAGCAATATAAACGGCCGTTTCGCCGTCGGTCTCGGCAATGCGAACAAGCACCTTTTCGCTTTGTGCGGTAGGCAAGTTTTTACAAACATAATCGGCCCTAATGGGTACTTCGCGGTGCCCGCGGTCAACAAGAACGGCAAGTTGTAAAGCCTTTGGCCTGCCAACCGCAAAAACCGACTCTATTGCCGCACGGGCTGTTCGACCCGTATATAAAACATCGTCTACAATAATTACGGTTTTATTAGAAATATCACACGGGAAGTGGCACTCCCCCGCTAAAGATAATTTGTCGGCGTCCGATAAATCGTCGCGGTGGCGGGTAATGTCTAAATACCCCACAGGTACCTTTACGCCTTCAAAGCGTTCAATGTTTTGGGCCAATATTTTAGAAAGCGGAATGCCGCGACTTTTAACCCCCAACAATATAACATTGTTAACCCCGTGATTTTTCTCTATAATTTCGTGGGTAATGCGCGCCATGGCCCGCATAACAGCAATTTCATCCATTATTTTTGCCTTTGGCTTCATAAAAACCTCCGATTTTCACTGTATAAATATTTTAACACAGCCCGTAATAAATTTTTATCAGGAATGATTAAAAGCAGAACTGCTTAATTCAGATTTTAACTCCCTTGACAGTAACATTTCAATAGCCTTAGAAACCGGAGTCCCGCCGTTGCATACTGCAGCTACCGTTTCAACAATCGGCATTTCTACGGTATATTTTTGAGCTAATTTAATGGCGGCGGGCAAAGCATTAATGCCTTCAACAACCATGCCAACCTGCTCAATAGCTTTATCGACCGCAACGCCTTGGCCTATTAATATGCCACACCGATTGTTACGGCTATGCATACTGGTTGCGGTAACAACCAAATCTCCAATACCTGCTAAGCCCCCAAAGGTTTGCTCTCGGCAGCCCATAGCCGTACCTAAACGGGAAATTTCGGCAATTCCGCGGGTAATAAGCGCAGCTTTTGTGTTATCACCACAACCGAGCCCGGCTGCAATGCCGCATGAAAGAGCAATAACATTCTTTAATGCGCCACACAGTTCCACTCCACGAACGTCATCGTTAGTGTACACTCGCATACAACCAACATTAAACAATTTTTGAACCGTTTCGGCTGCTTTGGCATCGTTACTTGCCGAAGTAATAGCTGTGGGAAGGTCCTTTATTACTTCTTCTGCATGAGTCGGCCCCGAGAGAGCTACCAACTTTACCTTTGGGTTTTTAAGTTCGTCAGCAATAACCTCGGTCATTGTGTAAAGTGTTTCTGCTTCAATTCCTTTGGCAACATCCACAATTATCTGACCATCCGTTATATAAGGCGCTGCCTTTCTTGCGGTTTCTCTAACAAAGGGTGAAGGAACGGCAAACACTAATATATCCATACCTAAACAAGCTTCGCTAATATCTTTTGTATATACAATTTGCTTAGGCAACTCCACATCTAAAAAACTTGGATGTCTTCCGGTATCTGAAAGATTATCTATCTCTTTTTCAATAGCAGACCAAACTGTTACTGAGTTTCCTGCATTGCACAGCATTCTTGCAAGAGCAATGCCCCATGTGCCTGCACCCAAGACACCAACCTGCATTTTTTGCATTGTTTTTCCTCCTTACTTTTTATCGCAGTTTAACAAATAAATAAGGTTCCCTTATTATAGCACAAAAACCGCAGAAAATCAATCTGCGGTTTTTAGCTTTATGCCAACGTATATAATTTTAATTGCTAATTCTTTTTAAAACATTTGTCTTGTAAAGTATTGCAGCACCTATCGGAGTTATTATCATTTCGGGCAACATATAACCACCGTTATATGTAACTGAGAACCAAATTGCTGCGGGTAATTCGGCAATTTCGCGCCAAACGGTAACGCCGGTTAAAAAATGGCAAACATACCTTAAAAATACCGCAAACAACACACCAACAACAATGTTTACAAGTTTATTGTTTATTTTTTTGCTAAATATTCCCGAAAAACCAAGAACACCGTAGGCCACTAAATAATCAAATAAAATAATAACCACAGCTGCAATAAAACTTGTTGCATAGCTTAAATTTTTAAGGCCAAAAAGCATTTGCACTGCACCATAAACAAGGTTTGCAAAAACGCCCCATTTTGTGCCAAACATAATGCCCAACAAACACATGGGCACCATTGAAAACACCGTAACCGAGCCGCCGAACGGGAACTCGATGCTGGGTATTAGTTCGCTAAGCACAACCGAAAGCGCTATAAACAAGGCCGATACCGTTATTTTTTTAATTGTTTTGTTTTGCATAAACATTACCTCTTTTTTTATTTTTTGCAAATAAAAAATGCCGCAGTTTCACTGCGGCATACAAACTTTTGGCGTATATTTTCCTACGTCGGCATTATCCGCATCAGGTTATATGGGTCGAAACTTAACGGTTTCCTCTCAGCCTGGTTTACAAGCTCCCCTTTTTATTTGCTTTTTACATTTTAGCACCA
>JAFSIN010000055.1 GCA_017439765.1 Clostridia bacterium
GCCGCCAACAACGGTTTTAGTAAATACCGAAAAACAGTGCTTTATTAAATAAGCGTATCTTTTAGCGGTGGCCTCGTTGTCAGTAAGCAGTGAGATTTTTTGCTCGGTAAAAGATTGTCCGAACAGCATAAAACCATAGCATTCGGCTTTTTTGCAACATTCGGACGATTTATTTTCGCATAATTCGGTTTTTAAATTTCTTGAAAATGACATAATTTTTTACCATTAAATTTTATTAATATCACGGTGCATAGAAATAGCCGTGAAACTATCTTCTTTAAGTTTTTGGGTTAAAAGCTCGGCAAATGTTACCGAGCGGTGTTTTCCACCTGTGCACCCAAATGCAATTACCAATTGGCTTTTGCCTTCTTTTAAATAAAGGGGCAGGGAAAACCGTATTAAATCGTATATTTTTTGAAACATTAGGGTGCTATCGCCCGAATTCATTACAAATTTTTTAACTTCATCATCTTTGCCTGTTAGGTTTTTTAATTCGGTTATATAAAACGGATTGGGCAGGCATCTAACATCAAAAATAATGTCGGCATCGGTAGGGGCACCGTATTTAAACCCAAAAGATAGGCACTGAACCGTAATGCTGTTTAAATTTTTAGTAAATAATCCGGTTAATTTTTCCTTTAACAAATTAACCGAAAGCGCCGAAGTATCAATTACATAATCGGCCAAACTTCTAATAGCGTTAAGGGCCAAACGCTCTTTTTTAACGGCTTCGGAAACTGTTATACTATCACTAATGCAAAGCGGGTGGCAACGTCTGTTTTCTTTAAAACGGCTAACCAAAATATTGTCGTTTGCCGTTAAAAACAAAATTTTATACGAAATGTCGTTTTTCTTTAAATCTTCCAACACACCTGTAATATCTTTAAAAAGTTCGCCGCCGCGCATATCGGTAATAATGGCAAGTTTATTGAATTCGGAATGTGCATCAGAAAAAAGATTTATAAGGGTGGGAATAATAAGCGGTGGAATATTATCTACACAATAATAACCAATATCTTCTAAAACGTTGGCTGCGTTAGATTTACCCGAGCCTGACATACCCGTAACAATTAATAATTCCATAAAATCACTCTTCAGCCCTGCCAATAAAAATAACCTCGGGCTCTAATTTAATATTATTTTCTTTAAGTATTTTGTCTTGCACAAGTTTTATAAGTTCCATAACATCTTGGCATTTGGCATTGCCTGTGTTAATAATGAAACCGGCGTGTTTTTCACTAACCCTTGCGCCGCCAACCGAAACCCCTTTTAAACCGGCTGCTTCAATTAATGTTCCGGCAAAATTGCCCTCGGGGCGTTTAAATGTGCTGCCTGCGCTGGGGTAGTCTAAGGGTTGTTTTGCCTGGCGTCTTTCTAAAAATATGTGCATGGCATCTTTAATTTTTTTGGTATCACATTTTTCAAGTTTAAACACAGCGTTTAAAATAATATCTCCGCTTTGTTTGAAAACACTGTTTCGGTAGGAAAGTTGCATATCTTCTTTATTAACGGTTTTAACATTACCGTTTTTATCTAACACAGTGGCCGAAATTATTGAATCTTTAATTTCGCCGCCATATGCGCCTGCATTCATAAACACAGCACCGCCAAC
>JAFSIN010000056.1 GCA_017439765.1 Clostridia bacterium
ATTGATTCACTGGAACCACAAATCCAGGCAACTAAATCAAATTGAAATAAGCCAACGCTGCCCCAGTTAAGTGAACCAATAATTATCAAAATAAGACAAATTCGGTCTAACATAATATCAACTCCTTTGTTTTTATTTTGAGCTAAACTTTAGATTTTATTCATTTTAAACAACTTTTTTAACGAAAGGGCACCCCTGTTGGAGTGCCCCTTCTAAATATATCAACTATTTCATGCTGTTTTCGTAAGATTCAATCATTTTTTTAACCATTTGACCACCGATTGAACCAGCCTGTTTAGCAGTTAGGTCTCCGTTATAACCTTGTTTAAGATTAACGCCAACTTCGTTAGCTGCTTCCATCTTAAAGCGGTTAAGAGCCTCTTTAGCCTCTGGAACTACGTTCTTTGCCATTTCTTTTCACTCCTTAAATGTTTTTTTGCGTTTGTAATTTTATTTTTAACGCTAAAAAACTAAATATTTAAGGAAAATTTAGTAAAAAAACATAAAAAAAGTATTCATTAAAACCTAAATTTTAATGAATACTTTTTTTGGCTGGGGTGGCAGGATTCGAACCTACGAATGCAGCAGTCAAAGTGCTGTGTCTTACCGCTTGACGACACCCCAATAAATTTTAAGTATGGGGTGGAAGATGGGACTCGAACCCACGGTCTCCAGTGCCACAAACTGGCGCTTTAACCAACTAAGCTACATCCACCGCATATGCAAGTATTATACCACAAATAGCGGTTTTGTCAATATAAAATTTAAAAAATATCTATTAAAAATTTTCCACAAAATTTTTTATTATTAACACTTATTAAAAATACAATAACAGTTGCAGTAATTACTATTATAGAAACTATTGAATTTTTGCTTAAAATTATGTTTAAATTTCCTGAGTTACTAATTGTTTCGATTGATACTGGCCAAATTTTAAGAGATATAAAAGTTAAAAATGCAGACAAAATACCGCTAATTATGCGTGAAATTATTATTTTAATGATATTTGGATTTATTAAATAGGCTTGTGAAAACAGTTGTAAAATTACACAAATGCCACCAAAACCTAATAAAAACGATATTAGATATATATTTTTTATATTTATTGTAGCATTTGTAATTTCGGTAATGCTTATTATAACATTTTTAAAAAAATTGTTTAAACAGCTGCTGTTAATAATTCCAATAAGGGTTGAGGTTAAAATTACATATGAGCAGATATTTAAAACAGTGCTGCTTGCTACCGCCACAGAATCAACAAAACAATTTGATATATTATTATTTAATTTTTTATTATTTTTTGAAACAACAATTTTATTTTTTAAAAAAATAAATATAATTAAAGAGCTTAAAATATTTGATATATAAAAAATTAACCCTAATTTAAATGATTTAAAAATGCCGCAACCTACCGTTAAAATTATAAATGAAGGACCACCACATACACAAGAATATAACAGATAGTTGGCGGTTGTTTTGTTAATATTTTTATTTTTATATTCTTCGCTAATTATTTTTGCCCCTATTGGATACCCACCAATAATTGATATTATAAAAATGCTTAAAACAGTTTTGTAATGAGAAAATTTTTTAGGTATTGGCAAGATGTTTAAAAAATTTGTTTTATGTAAAAAAATTGAAATAACCGAAAAAGGAAATAAAGAGGGAATAAGCACACTGCCGCAAATAATCATACCTTCATAAGCTGAATTTCTGGCAATTGCCGGATTTATTATTAAAAGAAAAGCAAAGCCAAAAATTAGAATTAAAAATAAAATTTCTTTAAATTTGTTTAAAAAAAATAACATTTTATCCCACCTTAAATTATATTATGAATTATTAATTTATATTTAACATAACTTTAATTAGAAAGTTTGGTGTTATTTATGAAAAGAATTAAAACTAATTTAAAAAAGGCTAAAAATAAATTTAAATTGCTAAATTATTCTAACGATTTACCCGAGTTTTATGCCATGGGTTTGCCTAATATTAGCTTTTTTGGTAACAAACAAGTGCAAATTGAGGGTGTTGTTGGAATTATGGAGTATGATGAGAATTTTATTAAGGTAAGTGTAAAAAAAGGATATATTACCTTTTTAGGTTCTGATTTTAAAGTTACTAATTTTACTAAAAGTCAAATTACCGTTTTAGGTAAAATTAATTCAACTGAATTTTGTTTTTAGGGGTAAATATGCTTATTATAAATTTATACAAATTTATTGTTGGTTATGTTGAAATTTGCATTTTAGGAGATTTTTGTGAAAAAATTATTAATTTGTTTTCGGTTAACAATATTAATTTTTGGAATATTAAAAAATATAAAAATAAGATAGAATTATGTATATTAATAAAAGATTTTAAAAAAATTAGAAAAATTAAAGGCAAAACAAAAGTTAAAATTAAAATTATTAATAAATTTGGTCTGCCGTTTATTATAAAAAAATACATAAAAAGAATAGGTTTGGTTGTGGGGATAATTTTGTTTTTTATTATAATTAACACCTTAAGTTTGTTTTGTTGGAACGTTAGTGTAAGTGGCAATAAAAAAGTTAGCGAAAATGAAATTCTTTCGGCCTGCCAAGAGATTGGTATTAAAAACGGAATTAAACTAAAGGGTTTAAATATGCAACAAATCAGAGAAAAATTATTATTAAACTGTAGTGATTTATCATGGAGTTCGTTGAATATTGAAGGCTCTAAAATAACGGTAAATGTAACCGAAATTAATAAAGATAACAAAAAAAATATGCCTGCAAATATAATTGCTGATTATTCGGGCTCGGTAAAAGAAATTTATGTTGAAACAGGTTGTGCCGAAGTTAAAAAAGGCGATTCGTTTATTAAAGGCGACATTTTAGTAAGTGGAATTGAAAATTATGGCAGTAATAATAAATTTGTGGAAGCCAAAGCTCACATTTTGGCCGAAATTTCTGATGTTATTGAAGTTAAAGGTGATTTTTCCCGGGAAAACAAATATTTAAACGGAAATAAATTAAATAAATATGTTTTAGAAGTTTTTAATGTTAAAATTCCGTTATATTTAGGTCAGGTAAAAGGCGAATATATTACAGAAGCCGATTATAAAAATTTATATTTATTCGGAGAAAAAATGCCAATAAAATTATATAAAAAAATATTTTATTTTTTAAATAAAGAAAATATTGTTTTTACACGAGAAGAATTATTGAGTGAATTAACAAATAAAATTGATGAAAATTTTAATGCAATTGAAGCTCAAGACAAACAAATTGTCTCAAGAGAAATTAACGAAACAAATAATGAAATTATTTTAAAATATCATATTAAATATGTAAAAAATGTGGGAGTTAAAGAAAATTTGTTATTTGATGTTTCAAATTAATACTAAGTATGATATAATAATTATGTATATTTATATTTGGAGAGTGAAAAAGACGGAAAAGAATATTAAAATCAACAATATTGAACACATTGCAGCGCTTTTTGGTAATTACGATGAAAACATTCATATTCTTGAAAAACACTACAATGTGTTAATTACTGCCCATTCCGATTATATTAAAATTTTTGGCGATGATAACGCTGTAGATTTAGTGTCAGAAGTTATTGATGTTTTAAGTTCACTTGTTAATAAAGGAGAAATTATTACTAAACAAAATATAGAATATATTATGAATTTAGCCGATGACGGTAATATAACCGCTGCAAACCAATTAAAAAATATGCAATGCATTGCCGTTACCACAAGGGGTAAACCGGTTAAACCAAAAACAATTGGTCAACAAAAATATGTTCAGGCTATAAAAAACAATACTATTACCATTGGTATTGGCCCTGCAGGAACCGGTAAAACCTATTTAGCAGTGGCAATGGCGGTTGCTGCTTTTAGGTCTAAACAAATCAATAGAATAATTTTAACACGACCCGCAGTAGAAGCAGGCGAGAGCCTTGGCTTTTTACCGGGCGATTTACAACAAAAAGTTGACCCATATTTAAGGCCTCTTTACGATGCTTTGTACGAAATGATGGGAGCCGATATGTTTTTGCGGTGCCAAGAACGAGGCGATATTGAGGTAGCGCCACTGGCATATATGCGCGGTCGTACTTTAGATGACAGCTTTATTATTTTAGATGAAGCTCAAAACACCACGTGCGAACAAATGAAAATGTTTTTAACCCGTTTGGGAAACGGCTCGAAAATTGTCGTAACCGGTGATATTACGCAAATTGATTTACCAAGCGGTAAAAAATCAGGCTTAAAAGAGGCTGTGTCTGTCCTTAAAAACATTGAAGATATTGCAATAATTAAATTATCGGGCCGAGATGTTGTTAGGCATAAATTGGTACAAGCTATTATAAATGCCTATGAAAAACGCGAAGAAAGAGGAAATAAGAATGTTTAAGGTTAAGGTAAATATTGCCGATAGGCAAAAATCTGTTAAACTTCCAACAGGTATTAGGCTTTTGGTTAGAAAATCTTGTATAGCAACCCTAAAGCAAGAAAATTTTAATGCTAACTGTGAAGTTAATGTTACATTTGTTAATGATGATACAATTAAACAAATGAACACAGAGTTTCGTAATGTTGAAAACTCCACCGATGTTTTATCATTCCCCTTAGGCGATAATGGAGTTTTTGATATTAACCCGGAAACTAATAATAAAATGTTAGGCGATATTGTTATATCGACCGAACACGCCTTTGCTCAGGCTGATTTATATGGCCACGGCATAGAGCGAGAAATTGCTTTTTTAACGGTGCATTCAATGCTGCATTTGTTAGGTTATGACCATGTTGCAGGCGGAATTCAAGCCGTTAAAATGCGCGAAAAAGAAGAAACAATTTTATCACGTTTAGGTCTTTCTGTAGTAAAGGAATAGGTGAAATATGGAAACAAAATCGGCATTTATTAGTATTATTGGCCGCGCTAATGTTGGAAAATCTTCTTTTTTAAACAAAGCTTTAGGTCAAAAAGTTTCAATTGTGTCTAACAAACCCCAAACAACGCGCACAAAAATTATGGGTGTTAAAACAATAGGTAATTCTCAATTAGTTTTTATTGATACTCCGGGTTTTCACAAACCTAAAAATATTTTGGGCGAAAAAATGATTAAGGCCGTTTCTGAGGGTATTACCGGTATTGATGCAGCATTGCTTATTGTTGAGGCTGTGCCTCGCTTTAAGTTCGATTCCAATAACTTACCACAGGCCGAGTTAGAATTAATTGAAACCCTAAAAAAACAAAAAATTCCCACAGTTTTGGGAATTAATAAAATTGATTTGCTTGAAAATAAAGAAGAATTATTAACTATGATTAATGCCTATGCTCAAAAATTTGATTTTTCTGCAATAGTTCCGTTTTCGGCTAAAAGCGGGAATGGAGTAGACATTATTATTAATGAAGCATTGAAATTCACAACACCATCTGCTCATTTTTTTGCTGCCGATGATATTACCGACCAGCCGGATTCTGTTATGGTTGCCGAGCTTATTAGAGAAAAATTATTAAGAACTCTTTCAAGCGAAGTTCCACACGGCATTGCCGTTACAATAGACCGCTTTTTTGAACGCGATAATAAACAAAACGAGCCTATTTTAGAGGTTGAAGCTACCATTTTTTGTGAAAAAGACTCACATAAAGGCATTATTATAGGTAAAAACGGAGTAATGCTTAAAAATATTGGCACCAAGGCCAGAATTGATATTGAAAAATTTTTCGGAATTAAAACAAATTTAAAACTTTGGGTTAAGGTTAAAGAAGATTGGCGCAACAGACAATCTATTATACATACTTTAGGGTTAGATTAGTTAATTTTTCCTTAAATATATAATTGTTGTTAGGTTAAATTATTTATATAATCTTTGGAGGTATAAATAATGAACCTTACAGAAGCTTGGAATAAATTTATTAACGATGGAAAAATTGCCAGTTATTTAGAATACAGTAATATTAAAAATAATTCGGAGGTAAAAAATGCAAATTTCAACTCCGGCACTGATAATAAAGGTAATGGATATGCGGGAAAATGACCGTTTAGTTACCTTATTAACTAAAAATTTAGGTGTTGTAAAAGCGTTTGTGTCGGGCGCCAAAAAGGTTGGCCACAAAAATCATTCTGCTACCAGCCTTTTTTGCTATTCCGATTTTTTGCTTACTCGCACAGGTAATACATATAAAGTAAAAGATGCATCATTAATTAACAGTTTTTTTAATTTATCTTCTAACATTGAAAATTTAGCTTTAGCGCAATATTTTTGCGAACTTACCGCTACACTTTCACCCGAAGAAACTCCTGCCGATGAGCAATTAAGACTGGTTTTAAACACACTTAATTTTTTATGCAAAGGGAATATTGATAACACTATTTTAAAATCTATTTTCGAAATGCGCACCATGGTTATTACGGGGTATATGCCAAATTTATTAGCCTGTAGTGAATGCGGAAAATTTGATGATGAAATTATGTCTTTTTCTATAGAAAACGGCGAAATTTGTTGTAAAGGTTGCAAATCTGTAAATTCAAATTATTTATTAAATAAAACATTACTATCTGCGTTAAGGCATATTGTTTATTCCGATTTTAATAAACTTTTTAATTTTCGGGTTCCACCTGAGAGTGCAAAGCAATTAAATAAAATTACAGAAAATTATTTAATTTATCAAACCGACCGCCAATATAATACATTAAATTTTTATAAAAGCATTATTTAGGAGAAAATATGACAGAAAATTTTCAAAAATATTATACCACATTAGAATTAGACAAGGTTTTAGATATGCTTGCAAACGAAGTTTCACTACCCGATGCCGCAAGCCTTGCAAAAACCTTAAAACCAAATTTTAACCAAAATAATGTTATTAAAAGCTTGGAGCAAACATATGCTGCATATAAAATGTTGGGCATTAGCGTAATGCCATCTTTTTTGGTTTCGGGCAATTGTGTGGAGCCTTTAAAACGTGCTGTTTTGGGTGCTGTTTTAAACCCTATGGAACTATTAAGAATTGCCGAAACCTTAAGGGTTATTAGGCGAATAAAGGTTTGGCGTGAAAATGTTAAAATAAATGAAAAAACCTGTTTAGATGGTTATTTTAATAATTTAATACCCAACAAGTTTTTTGAAGACACTGTATTTTCTTGTATTAATAATGACGAATCTATTAACGATAATGCTTCGCCCGAATTGTTTAACCTTAGGCGTAAAATTAATGCGGCTTCTAATAACATTAGGGAAAAGTTAGATAAAATTGTGCACGGAAATCAATCTAAATTTTTGCAAGAAAGCATTATAACCCAACGCGACGGCAGGTTTGTTGTTCCCGTTAAAAGCGAATACAGGTCGAATTTGCCCGGCATTGTGCATGATACTTCGGCTTCTGGGGCTACCTTGTTTATTGAACCAATGGCTGTTGTAGAAATTAATAATGACATTAGGGTTTTAATGGCTAAAGAACGCGAAGAAATTGAAAGAATTTTAACCGATTTATCTCTTAAAGCGGCTACCTTTGCCGATAGTATTATTAATTCATATAACTTAATTGTTAAATTAGCGTTAATTTTCGGCAAAGCTTCATTAGCATATAAAATGAATGCTGTTTTACCTAATATTAATACAAACGGCAGGGTAGTGCTAAATAAGGCACGCCACCCACTGCTTAATCAAAAAACTGTTGTTCCCATTAGCCTAACCCTTGGCAAAACCTACAACAGTCTAATAATTACAGGGCCTAACACAGGTGGTAAAACCGTAACATTAAAAACTGTTGGTTTGTTAACCTTAATGGCAATGTGCGGTTTAATGATACCGGCCGACAGTGGCACCGAAATTGCTGTCTTCGATAAAATTTTAGTAGACATTGGCGACGAACAAAGTATTGAACAATCGCTTTCCACCTTTTCTTCGCATATGGTCAATATTATTTCAATTATAAATGCCGCAACCTCGAATAGCCTTGTTTTAATTGACGAATTAGGCTCGGGTACCGACCCAATAGAAGGCGCTGCACTTGCAAAATCAATTTTAATTTATTTAGCCAATAAAAACTGCAAAACGGTTGCTACCACACATTATGCCGAGCTTAAAACATATGCTCTTGAAACTAATGGTGTAGAAAACGCAAGTTGTGAATTTGATATTGAACAATTAAAACCTACATATAGGTTGAATATTGGTGTTCCTGGCAGGTCTAATGCATTTGCAATTTCTGAAAAATTGGGCCTTAATAACCAAATTATTAAAGATGCCCAAGGCTTTATTAATAAAAGAGATGTTAAATTTGAAAGCATTATTGATGCCTTAGAAAAAGAAAGAATTAAAACTGCAAAAAAAGGTCTGGAAATTGAAGAAATTAAAACAGCCCTGCTTAAAGAAAAGCAAGAGCTGGAATTAAAATTAAATAATGCGCAAAAAAATTACGATGCAGTTTTAGAAAAGGCAAAATACGATGCCATGCGCATTATAGATAACGCAAAATATAAATCGGATAATATGCTTAATGAATTAGATGAGATTAAAAAACAATTCACATCTCAAAATGCTTTCGAAAAATATAAGTCAGCCAAAAGTATTGTTAAAAATGCCATTAATGCCATGCACGATGACGCTAACCCCGTTAACGAAAATTCAAAAGGCAATTATGTTTTACCACGCGAATTAATAGTGGGCGATAATGTTAAAATTATTGATATTTCTAAAAACGGCACTGTTGAAGAGGTTTCTTTAAAAAATAAAAAGGCCTTAATTGCAGCGGGAAATCTTAAAATGTGGGTTAGTTTTGAAAACTTAATGTTATTAAATAATACACCACAAAAAAGCCAAAAGGGCAAGACATTAAAGGTTCCATCAAAATTAGAGCGTTCTGCTACCACCGAACTCGATTTAAGGGGAATGGCAAGTGATGAAGCCATTATTGAGTTGGATAGATTTATTAATAATGCAATAATGTGTAATATTGGCAGTTTTACAATTATACATGGCAAAGGTACAGGTGTTTTAAGAGCCGCAGTTCATAAATATTTAAAAACCAATAAATATATTAAAACTTTTAGATTAGGACTTTTCGGAGAAGGCGAGAACGGCGTTACCATTGCAGAAATAAAATAAAAGGCGGCTTTATGCCGCCTTTTTTATATTGTTAAACCGCCATCTACACAAATTGTTTGGCCGGTAATATAACCAGCAAAGTCCGATGCTAAAAACTCTGCAGTCTTAACAATTTCAATGGTGTTTCCAATTCTTTGAATGGGCAGGGAATCGGTAAATTCTTTGAGTTCATCGGTGGTTAAATGTGAATTCATTTGCGTATCAATTATACCCGGTGCAATACAATTTACTGTGATTCCGCTGGGGCCAACCTCTTTAGCAAGAGCTTTTGTAAGGCCTATTACACCGGCCTTTGCGGCAGAATAATGCACTTCACAAGAAGCTCCCGTAACTCCCCAAGCCGAAGAAATATTAATTATACGGCCAAATTTGTTGTTTATCATGGTTGGCAGTACTGCCTGCGTACAATTAAAAACACCGGTTAAATTAACGTTTATCATATTGTTCCATTCATTTTCTGAAATATCTGTAAACAAATTTTGAGAAGATATACCTGCATTGTTTATTAAAATATCAACCGAGCCAAACTTATATAATGCTTCTTTAATAAGTAAATCGGCCTCTAATTTATTTGCTACATTTGCTTTTTGCGCCATTACTGAACAACCATTTTGCGCCAAAGAATTTCTTAGCAGCAGGGCAGACTCGGCCGACATATTATAGTTAATAACAACATTATAACCTTTTTCGGCAAAGTATATTGCCATATGTGCGCCAATACCTTTTGAGGCACCTGTTATAACAACGGTTTTTTTAGAATCCATAATTTTATCATCCTTTATTTATTACTGAAAAAAATTATAACATAATTTAATAAATTTTTCAATTAAAATTACTATTTATGGGTTTACATAAAGAGGCGATAACAATATATTGTATGGTTTACATAATAAGTTTACATAACTTTTTAAATATAAAAATATTTTGGTTGACATAATTTCAAAATCGTGTATAATATAGATATAGCAAGTTTTTTACTGAATTTTAATTAAAAAATCGCACAAACGTGTGGTTTTTTATTTTTGCTATAAGGTTACATAATACTTGTTATTACACCATATATTGAATAAAAAATTTTATTAATTCTAAATGTTGTATTTAGTAATATCTTGTCCTTTGAATTCATATGTTTTATTGGAGGAATAAGATATGAAAAGAACAACTGTAATAAATTTAAGGAATTCTAAATTTTTAAATTCTGTAAAAGGTAATTATTTAGTTATAATTTTTGCTATTGTTTTTATAATTGGTTTAACTTTGGGAACCTTTTGGGTAGCAAAAAATTCAACCATTCAAAATATTGCCTTAGAAGAATTTAATGTTTTTAAAACCGTCAGGCAAAACAATAAAATTTTTAAGGTTTTTTTAATATCGATTTTTGATGTTTTACCATTTGCATTAATTGTTTTTTTGTGTGGAACATCTTTTATAGGTATTGCCTTAACACCTCTTGTAATTTGTTTTTTTGGTTTTAAATTTGGTGTGTTTTCAGGCTTTTTATATATGAATTTTATGCTTAAAGGCATTGCTTTTAATGCTTTATTATTAATTCCAACCATGCTTTTTTGTGCTATTGCTTTATTCATTTTAGGCCGAAACGCATTTAGTTTTTCGCTTTTATTAGCAAGAATTTCTTTACCCGGTGGTCAGGCGGTTAATTTATATAATTTTTTTCAAAATTATTGTAAAAAATTTTTATTAATTTTTATATTATTTATTTTATCAGCAATAATTGATGCCGTTATGTCGGTTTCGTTTATAAGATTTTTTGATATTTAAAGGATGTGAAAGAATGAACGGTTTTGTTAATGAGTTTAAAAATTACTTAATAAATGAAAAAAAATCATCGGCAAATACCGTTGAGTCTTACAACCGCGATATTGAAAAGTTTTTAAATTATTGTAATTTAACTAATCTTAAAATTATTTCAAATATTAACCCCGATTTTATTAAAAAATATTCTTCATATATGTTAAACTCTGGTCAAAGTGAAGCAAGCGTTGCCAGAACATATGCTTCTTTAAGATGTTATTTTAAATTTTTAAATAACATAGGTGTTATTGAAAATAACCCAATGAAAAATATTTCAAGCAACCATACAACAAAAAAATTACCCGAAATTTTAACCAATAAAGAAGTGCTTAAATTGCTTAACCAACCCGATGGCAATGATTTTAAAAGTTGCCGTGATAAAGCAATGTTAGAACTTTTGTATGCAACCGGAATTAAGGTTTCCGAACTAATTTCTTTAAAGGTTTCGGACATTAATTTAAACATTGGTTTGTTACATATGCATTCGCCAAAAAACGAACGAATTATTCCAATTTACCCCGAGGCAGTTAAATGTATTTCTAAATACATTAACAATGTTAGGAGCGTTATGGTTACTAACGCTGATGTTGAGTTTCTATTTACCAATATGAATGGACAACCCATGACTCGCCAAGGTTTTTGGAAAATTATTAAACAATATGCCGCTTTAGCAAAAATTAAAAAGGATATTACTCCTCATACATTAAGGCATTCTTTTGCAGCACATTTATTAGAAAACGGAGCACAACTTACCGACATTAAAGAAATGTTAGGTCATGCAGATATTTCTTCAACACAGGTTTATGCCCAAATAATGAAAAATAAATATGTTTCTGCTTACAAAAAATTTCACCCAATGGCAAGGTAAAGGCTTGAAGATTTGTTAAATCCTCAAGCCTTTTTTTAATCGAACTGCATAATAATTTTTTTAATATAATTATTTTTAAAAAGTGCAGTGCTTAATTTTTCTGTTGGCAGTTTTATAACTATATAGTCATCGCCGACATTAATTAACTGCCCATAAATTTCTTTTATGTTGTTTTGGGTATCATACTCTATTAAAACTTTTCTGCCAATATGTTTTTTTAAAAAATGTGGTATAAAATTTTGTGTGATTTTTTCGGCAGGTTTTATAACATTATTTTTATTATTTTGGTTATACATAATTTCACCCCATATTAATTTATGAAATTATGAATAAAAATGTTAAAGCAGCAGTTTTCACTGCTGCTTTTTTAATGAAGTTTAACATCTATCCAAAGGTTTTCGTAATAAAGTCTGATTTCGTTGTTAATATCGGTAAAATATTGAGTTTTTGGTAAATCAATGTCAGAAGGATATAAGATTTCGTTCTGGTAGTAATAATATTCTGGATTATTAACTACTGCAGTATTTGGAGAAGCATAACCAATATATTCGGCATTGGCTAATGCAATGTCTGGCTCTAATAAAAAATTAATAAAGAGCATTGCTGCTTCGTAATTTTTAGCAGATTTTGGAATACAAACGGCATCCACAAAAATATTAGTTCCTTCTTTTGGGTAACAAAAAGCCAAAGATTCATTTGTTTCATACATGGTTAGATAATCGCCGGCGTAATAAGGGGCAATTGCTGCTTCGCCGGTTTCCATTTTGCCGTAAACTTCATCCATTACATATGACTGTAAAAGAGGTTTTTGTTTAATTAAAAGTTCTTTAGATTTATCCCAATCGGATTTGTTTAAAGAGTTGATGTCTTGCCCTAACATAAATTGAGCAATTGCAAAAGCATCACGGGGGTTGTTAAACATTAAAATATTATTGCTGTATTTTTCATCCCACAAGGCCGACCAACTGTCTAACTCTTCAGTAACAATGTCGGTATTATAAATTAACCCCACCAAACCCACGCTGTATGGAACGGTATATTCGTTTTTCTCATCGTAAAAAATGCCTTTATATTTTTCATCTATTAAATTATAGTTTGTAAGATATGAAAAATCTAATTTTTGAAGCATATTTTCATTTTTAAGACGTTCTATCATATAGTCGGATGGAATTATAATATCGTAAGAAACACCGCCGTTTTTAAGTTGGGAATACATGGTTTCGTTGCTGTCGAATGTGGAGTAATTAACGGTAATGCCGGTGGCTTTTTCAAACTCTTTAATTGTGTCAAGGCTGCCTTCGCTGCCATCGGAAATATATTCGCCCCAGTTATATACATTTAAAACCTTGTTTTGAATGTTGTTGGTATAATCACCAATAAGGTTTAAATCAAAATATTCATAACCACAGCCGCTAAACAAACAAGCAATTATTAAAACAATAAATAAAACAGATAATAATTTTTTCATATTTTTGCGGCCTCCTTAACGGAGCTTTTATTTTGTACGGTATTATATAATATTAAAAGTACAAAAATTACAACAAAAATTATTGTAGAAAGTGCGTAAGCGTCGGGCGTAACGGTTTTTTTGGTCATATTGTAAATAACAATAGGGAGAGTTTGGTAATGGCCGCAGGTAAAATAACTGATTACAAAATCGTCAAGGGAAAGGGTAAAGGCCATTATAAAACCACTAAAAATGCCCGATGAAATTGATGGTAAAACTGCTTTAAAAAAGGCTTGCAAAGGGGTGCAGCCAAGGTCTAAAGCGGCTTCAGAAAGGCTTGAGTCGGTTTGTTTTAGTTTTGGCATAACAGATAAAATAACATATGGTAAATTAAAGGTTATGTGTGCAACTAAAACGGTAATAAAACCTAAGGATTCGTGTAAACCTAACAGTTTGCCAAAAAACACAAATAAAAGCATTAAAGAAATACCGGTAACGATGTCGGCATTCATAAGCGGAATGTTGGTGGCCGACATTACTAAACTTTTGGTAACTTTTTTTCTTAATGCCAAAATTCCAACCGAAGCAGCAGTGCCAACTACGGTAGAAATTATGGCCGATAAAACAGCAATTATTATTGTGTGTTTTAAGGCGTTAAGCATTGAGGTGTTAAATAATAATTCTTTATACCAATCGAGAGAAAAGTTTTCAAATACCCAAACACTGCCTGAAGAATTAAATGAAAATAAAACCATAACTGCAATGGGGGCATATAAAAACAAAAGAATAAGAGCAATGTAAATTTTTGAAAATATTTTCATATTATAACGCCCTCCTCATCGCCTTCGGAAAAGCGGTTCATAACGGCCATACACAATAATATTAGCACCATAAGCACTAAAGATATTGCAGAGGCAACATTATAAAAATCGGGACCTAAATTAAACAGGTATTCAATGGCATCACCAACAAACATAGTTTTGTTGCCGCCTAATTTTTGAGTTATATAAAATGTGCTGACCGATGGCACAAATACCATAGTAATGCCTGAGGCAACGCCCGGTAAGGAAAGAGGGAATATAACTCTGCGCAGTTTTTGTAAAGAATTACAACCTAAATCATCTGCTGCTTCTAACATAGATTTATCAATTTTAGACAATACAGTATAAATTGGTAAAACCATGTATGGTAAAAAGTCATACACCATACCTAAAATAACGGCACCGGGGGTGTTAATTAACTGCAAGGGGCCCAAACCTAATTTTCCTAAAAAAGTATTAATAATGCCGGTATTTGCTAAAATTGTTATCCAAGAATATGTGCGAATTAAGAAGTTCATCCACATTGGGAAAACAACAAGCAATAATATTAAGCGCTGTGAGCTGATTTTAATTTTTGTCATAAAATAGGCAAGGGGATAAGCAATAATAAATGTAATTATCGTTGAAATTAAGGCATATAAAATTGAAAGTCCAAATGCCTTTTTAAACCTGCCTAATTGCATAATATTAGCGAGCGTAAACACACCGTTAACATCGGTGAATGTATAATAAATCATCATAAATAACGGCACAATTATAAAAATTGCCGCCCAAACATAATACGGTGCAGCAACTAAACGGCTGCCAAATCTTTTTTTGTTCAATTTTCATCCTCCTCGATAATATCGGAAAGATGCTCAATTTCTTCACTATATGAGCTATAATCGCCGTATTTGCCGGAATATTCAGATTTTTTCATAACATGAATAGCATCGGGTTCAATGAAAAGGCCAACCTTATCGCCAACATTTTGGCCGTCGGTTGTTTGAATCATCCATTTAAAGCCGCCAATATCAACAATAATTTCATAGTGAACACCCAAAAATTTAATGGATGTAACAACGCCTTGGAGCATGCCTTTTTCGGGTTCAACAATGTCAACATCTTCTGGTCTTACTACTATATCAACACTTTCGTTTTTTTCAAAACCTTTATCAAGGCATTTAAATTTAGCACCTGAAAACTCGGCTAAATAGTCATCAAGCATAATGCCGTCCAAAATATTAGATTCACCAATAAAATCGGCTACAAAGGCATTTTTGGGCTCGTTATAAATGTCTTGCGGGGTGCCAACCTGCTGAATTTTACCGCTGTCCATAACAACAACTTTATCCGATATTGCCAAGGCTTCTTCTTGGTCGTGAGTAACAAAAATAAAGGTAATTCCTAATTTTTGTTGTATTTTTTTTAGTTCGGTTTGCATATCTTTACGCAACTTTAAATCAAGCGCTGCTAAAGGTTCATCAAGCAATAATACTTTTGGGTGGTTTGCAATTGCCCTTGCAATAGCCACGCGTTGTTGTTGACCACCCGAAAGGGTATCAACTCGGCGTTTTTCAAGGCCTGTTAGGTTAACAAGTTCTAACATTTCTTTAACCTTAAGGCTAATTTCGTTTTCTTTTAATTTTTTAATCCTTAAACCAAAGGCAATGTTTTCGTAAACGTTAAGGTGAGGGAAAAGAGCATAACGCTGAAAAATGGTATTAACCTGGCGTTTATAGGCAGGAATACCATTTATTTTTTTACCTTCAAACAAAACGTCTCCTTGGTCCGGTTCTACAAACCCTGCAATAATTCTGAGTGTTGTTGTTTTACCACAACCCGAAGGGCCAAGCAAAGTTATAAATTCTTTGTCTTGAATTTCTAAACTCAGGTTGTCTAAAACCTTTTCGCTGTCGAATGAAACCGAAATGTTTTTAAGTTCTACAATATTATTTTTTAACATTTAAGCATCCCCCTTTGCGGACACATAGTGTCACACTAAGCTTTTCAGCTCTGTGCGATACCCGTAATTTTTCCGGATTGCCTCCTCCGCAAAGAGTTTTAGCTATTTTAAAGCGGCAACCATGAAATTACATTCAACACAGATGCTATAAATTTATAGAATTAAATATAGACTAAAACCGCTAAAATGTCAACACTTTTTAAATAATTTTGGTAATTTTTTATTAATAAAGCAGTATAATATTTTATTACCTCGTTTTTACTCGTTTTTTCTTGAATTTTCTCACTTTTACTCACTTTTTGTTTTTTTGAAATTTTAATAATAAAAAATGGAAATTTTATTAAAAAATATTGCCCTAATAATAAAATTATGGTATAATAATCCTATTAAAATAGGATAGGTATGGTTATTTGAAAATTTTAGGAATAGACCCCGGTTATGCAATAATTGGTTATGGTGTTATTGAATCAGATTCTATTAAATTTAAACCACTGGAATACGGCGCTGTTACAACACCCGCTAAAACCGAGTTTTGCTTAAGACTTAACCAAATTTATAACGGAATTACCGCAATAATTCAAAAATACAACCCCGAAGCTTTGGCTATTGAAAAATTGTTTTTTAATACCAATACTGCCACGGCAATTGATGTTGCACAGGCAAGGGGGGTAATTTTACTTGCTGCTGCAAAATCAAATGTTCCGGTTTACGAATATACGCCGTTACAGGTTAAACAATCGGTTACGGGTTATGGCCGAGCCGAAAAAAAACAGGTAATGGAAATGGTTAGAAGCCTTCTGAATTTAAAGGCTGTTCCTAAACCAGACGACACTGCCGATGCCTTAGCTTTGGCTGTTTGCCATGCTAATTACGCAGCTTCCTCTTTTGGAAAAATTTATTTGGAGGGTAAAATATGATTTCTTCTTTAAACGGCAAGCTAATTTACAGCTGCCCCGACTATATTGTTATAGAATGTGGTGGGGTTGGTTTTAAATGCTTTATTACTAAAAGCGCTGCCTATAAATTACCGCCCGTTGGCCAAGAAATTTTTGTTCACACATATTTGGTTGTAAAAGAAGATGCTATGGATTTATATGGTTTTTCCACTCGAGAAGAACTTGAAACCTTTAAACTAATAACATCGGTTAACGGTGTAGGCGCAAAAATCGGAATGGCTTTGCTTGCTCAATTCACCCCCGAAAGTTTGCTTCTTTATATTGCCGGCGAGGATGCAAAAATGTTAACCGCCGCCAGTGGTGTTGGCCTTAAATTAGCCCAAAGAATTGTGCTTGAATTAAAAGATAAAACCGGCAACATAAGCACAGCTAATTCATTGGATATTTCAGCTGTTAGCACAGCCCTAGACAAACAAAACACCAAAGAGGCCGTTGCAGCACTTGTTTCACTTGGCTTTTCACAAAGTGAGGCATCACAAGCTGTTAGTAAACTTGATAAAAATTTGTCGGCCGAAGAGCTTATTAAAAACGCTTTAAAACAACTTTCAAGGCAGGTGTAATTAATGGAAGAATTTGATTTTGAAAATAGAATTATTGCCCCCGAATTTGTTGCAGATGATAACGATATTGAAATTTCTTTAAGGCCTAAAACACTTAATGATTACATTGGCCAAGATAAAGCTAAAGATAATCTTACAATTTACATTAAAGCCGCATTACAAAGAAAAGAATCGCTCGACCATGTGTTGTTATATGGCCCGCCAGGGCTCGGTAAAACAACACTTTCGGGCATTATTGCTCACGAAATGGGCGTTAATTTAAGGGTTACTTCGGGCCCTGCAATAGAAAAACAGGGCGATTTAGTTGCCATTTTAACCAACCTTTCCGAAGGCGATGTTTTGTTTATTGATGAAATTCATAGGCTTTCACGCAGTGTAGAAGAAATTTTATATCCTGCAATGGAAGATTTTTCGGTAGATATTATTATTGGTAAAGGCCCTGCAGCACGTTCTATAAGGCTTGATTTACCTCATTTTACTTTAGTTGGCGCCACCACTCGTTCAGGCCAGTTAACCGCACCGCTAAGGGATAGGTTTGGTGTTCTTTTACGACTGGAACTTTACAGTCCTAAAGAACTTGCCTTAATTATTAAGCGTTCCGCAGGAATATTAGGCATTCAAATTGATGAAAACGGAGCTTTAGAAATAGCATCACGCTCACGCGGTACGCCAAGAATTGCTAATAGGTTGTTAAAAAGGGTGCGCGATATTGCTCAAATTGAATTTGACGGCTTTATTACCGAACAGGTTGCCCGAGCAGCCCTTTCACGCTTTGAAATTGATGAACTTGGCCTCGATGAATTTGACCGCCGTTTACTTCACACCATTATTACCAATTATGCAGGCGGCCCAATTGGTCTTGACACTTTAGCAGCAGCCCTTGGCGAAGAAAGTGTTACTATTGAAGATGTTTATGAACCTTATTTAATGCAAATTGGTTTTTTAACACGAACACCTCGCGGCCGTTGTGTTACACAACTTGCATACGAGCATTTAGGAATTAAAAATCCTAACCAAAAAATGCAACAAACTTTAATTTAAATCAGGAAGTTATTATGCGCTTTGTAGAAGATTTTAAAGATTACGAATTAATAGATGCCACTGCCGGTGAAAGACTTGAACGCTGGGGGGATATTATTTTAATACGTCCCGACCCAACTGTTATGTGGGATACTAAAAAAACCGATTCCCGTTGGTTTAACCCACACGCAATATATCATCGTTCAAATTCAGGCGGTGGCTATTGGGAAACCTTAAAAAAAGTTCCCGATGTTTGGAATATTAGTTATAATAATTTAACATTTCGCTTAAAACCAATGGGATTTAAGCACACCGGTCTTTTCCCGGAGCAAGCAGTTAACTGGAAATATGCTGCCGAACTTATTAAAAACGCCAACAGGCCAATAAAGGTATTAAATTTATTTGCCTACACAGGTGGTGCCACCGTAGCCTGCTTAAAGGCAGGGGCATCGGTTACCCATGTTGATGCCTCTAAAGGTATGGTGGGCTGGGCTAAAGAAAATGCAGCAGCATCGGACGTAAGCCAACAAAACGTTAGGTGGCTTGTAGATGATTGTTTAAAATTTGTTAAACGCGAAATAAGGCGTGGTAATAAATATGATGCTATTATTATGGACCCGCCGTCATATGGTCGTGGCCCTAACGGAGAGGTTTGGAAACTTGAGCAACAAATTTCTGAACTTTTAAATCTTACAGGTCAAGTTTTAAGCGATAACCCGCTTTTTTTCTTTTTAAATTCATACACCACAGGTCTTTCACCCACAATATTAAACTATATTACCCAAATATATATTGCAAAAGGCAAAAAGGGCAAAATATTTACCGATGAAATTGGCCTTAAAATTACAAATAAACCCTTGGTTTTACCTTGTGGCAGCACAACAATTTGGGTTGAGGATAAATAATGAATAATATAATTGAATTTAATAACGTTACCTATAATTATTCTTCGGAAGATGCCGATTATATAGTTTTAAAAGATTTTAATTTAAACATCAAAAAGGGCAGTTTTACGGTTATTTTAGGTCATAATGGGTCGGGTAAATCCACCTTGGCTAAATTAATGAACGGCCTTTATAAACCACAAAGCGGAAGTGTTTTAGTTAACGGCATTAATACTTTAGACGAAGAACTTGATTTAAAGGTTAAAAGCACTGTTGGAATGGTTTTTCAAAACCCCGACAACCAAATTGTTGCCTCGGTGGTTGAAGAAGATGTTGCCTTTGGCCCTGAAAACCTTGGTTTACCACAAGAAGAAATTCGCCAAAGGGTAGATTCTGCCTTAAAAACTGTAAATATGTATGAACACAAAAACGATATGCCTCATAAACTTTCCGGTGGGCAAAAACAACGCATAGCAATTGCCGGTGTTATTGCAATGCTACCCGAGTGTATTGTGCTTGATGAACCTACCGCAATGTTAGACCCAAAAGGCAGGCAAGATGTAATTGATACTATTTACAAACTAAATAAAGAACATGGTATTACCATTGTTTTAATTACACACTTTATGGAACAAGCCAAATATGCCGACAGAGTTTTGGTGTTAAATAACGGTGAAATTACTGCTGATGGAACACCAATCGAAGTTTTTTCTAAACCCGAGTTTTTAAAAAATTCAGGTTTAGATATTCCACAAACTACCGAACTAATTTTTGAACTTGCTAAAAAAGGTTTAAATTTTAAAAACGGCATAATTTCGGTAGATGATACCGCTAATGCAATTGCGGCTGCTTTAAGAAAATAGGAGGAAATAAATTGTCTTTTTTAGAGGTTAAAAATTTAACATACACCTACAGTAAAAATACTCCATTTTTTAACGATGCTGTAGAAGATGTTAGTTTTTCGGTTGAAAAAGGTGAAATTTTAGCCATAGTTGGCCACACAGGCTCCGGAAAATCAACTTTAGTTCAACATTTAAACGGCCTTATTAAACCAACCAAAGGCGAAATTTTATTTTGTGGCCAAAATATTTGGAATAATGAAAAAAATATTTCCTCAATTCGTTCTAAAATTGGGTTGGTTTTTCAATATCCGGAATATCAGCTTTTTGAAGAAACTGTTTTTAAAGATATTGCCTTTGGCCCTAAAAATTTAGGTTTTTCTGAGCAAGAAATTAACGAATCTGTGCTAAATTCGGCTAAATTGGTTGGAATTTCACAAGAATATTTTAACAAATCACCCTTTGATTTATCGGGTGGAGAAAAGCGCAGGGTTGCAATTGCTGGTGTTTTGGCAATGAAACCACAGGTAATTATTTTTGATGAACCTACCGCTGGGTTAGACCCAATAGGCCGTAACAATATTTTAAACATTATTAAAAATTATAAAAAAGAACATAACGCAACAGTTATTATGGTAACACACTCTATGGAAGATGTTGCACTGCTTGCTGACAAGGTTTTGGTTATGAATAATGGCAAAAAAGCTATGTTTGGCACACCTAAAGAAATTTTTTCTGACCGGAATAAGTTATTATCGGTTGGGTTAGACGTTCCGTTAATAACCAA
Source organism: Clostridia bacterium (assembly GCA_017439765.1). Taxonomy (GTDB): domain Bacteria; phylum Bacillota; class Clostridia; order Oscillospirales; family Acutalibacteraceae; genus SIG565. The sequence goes on from JAFSIN010000056.1 coordinate 21,022, forward strand.
TGTTTTGCTAAAACTTAACGAATTAGGTTTTAATTTTGAAAGCAACATTATTACCGTTGACGAGGCGGTTAATGCAATTATTAACTGCAAAGGCGGTGCCGATAATGCTTAACGATTTTACTTTAGGCCAGTATTTTCCAACCAATTCACTAATTCACCGCTTAGACCCACGAATTAAGTTGTTGTTAACGCTTGGTTTTTTAATTTTAATATTTTGCGCAACTAATATTTACGCTTTAACGCTTATTATATTTTTTGTGGTTTGCTTGATTTTTTTAACCAAAATACCACTTAAAATGTACGTTAAAAATTTAAAATTTATTTTACCAATTTTAATTTTTACAACAGTTATTAATTTGTTTTATACAAACAACGGTAACATTATTTTAGAATTTTGGAAAATTAAAATTACCGATTACGCTGTTGTTCGTTCAATATTTTTGTCTTTACGCATTGTTTTATTAATTATTATCAGTTCTGCGCTTACCTATACAACATCGCCAAATAGTATCACAACAGGGCTTGAAAGCCTTTTTTCACCATTCAAATATATAGGTCTTGGCAGAGCAGTTCATACAATGACTATGATGATGACCATTGCCTTAAGATTTATTCCAACATTAGTTGAAGAAACACAAAAAATTATGAATGCTCAAAAGGCAAGGGGAGTAAATTTTGAAAACGGAAGTTTAATTCAAAGAATTAAAGCAATTATTCCAATATTAATTCCACTGCTTATTTCTTCGGTTAAAAGTGCATATGATTTAGCCGAGGCTATGGAAAGCCGTTGTTATAATGGCGGCGAAAATAAAACCAACCTTAAAGTTTTAAAAATTCAAAAATCAGATTATTTAGCCGTTTTATTTTTTATAATTTGCTGTTTAATTGTATTTTTGTTTAACATTGTTTTTTAACGGAGTAAATTATGAGCCGATTTTTACTTAAAATTTCTTTTGACGGTACAGCTTATCATGGCTGGCAGGTTCAAAATAATGCTGTAACTATTCAAGAAATAATGTGTAATGCTTTAAGCGGCATTTTAAAAACTAAAACTGCCGTTACCGGTTGCAGTCGAACCGATGCCGGTGTGCACGCCAAAGAATTTTATTGCCATTTTGACAGCACTTCAAATATGTCAGAAATAGCATATATAAAAGCTTTAAATTCGGTTTTACCTAACGATATTTCGGTGTTGGATTGTAAATTAGTGCCCGATGATTTTCATGCGCGGTATAACGCTAAGGGTAAAAATTATATTTACAATTTTTACGATGCCGAAACACCCGACCCATTTTTAAGCAGATATTCTTATACTGTTCATAATAAAATTAATGTAGATTTAATGAATGATTTTTGCAAAGAAATTATAGGAACATATGATTTTGCCGGATTTTCTTCGAGCAAACGCACAGTGGAAGATACCGTTAGAACGGTTTACGATTGTTCTGCAAGCAGAGAAGGTAATATTGTAACGCTTAGCATTACTGCAAACGGTTTTTTATATAATATGGTAAGAATTATTTCCGGCACAGCCTTAAGTGTTTCTAACGGTAAAATTAACCCCAAAAACACAAAAGAAATTTTACTGTCTTTAGACCGAGATTTAGCCGGCCCAACACTTGCCGCAAAAGGTTTGTTTTTAAATAAAGTTATTTATTAGTGTGGTGAATTAATTGGCAGATTATAAAAGAAAAAAGGTTAAAAAAAGAAAAACAACCCCTAAAAACGTTATTAACAAAGATGTTCAAATGGCACCCAGCAAACAAAGCACCCCAAAAAAGCCAAAGGAAACACCAAATAAAATTAGGGTTATTCGAGGCAATCGTAAAAAAATAATTAAAAAACGCTGGTATTTAACTTTAACGACTATTAGTTTAGCCATTGTTATAGTATTGCTTTCATTTTTAACCCCTACAGGCTTATTTGAAACTGTAATAAATATTACATCATCTGTTAAAATTGGCAACGGTTACGAAGTTAATTTATCGGGCGGCACTATAAGCAAAGTTATTCCAAAAAATAATCACTATTTTGTGCTTTCTTCCACCGATTATAAATGTTTTAATAACAACGGCGAAGATATTTTTTCTTACCAACATGGTTTTGAAAATCCAATTGTTGTAAACGGTAATGCCCGCTCGCTTTTATTTGACCTTTCCGGCACCCAATTTAACATTTATAACCTTAATAAAAAAGTTTATTCAGGCTCAACCCAAAAAGAAATTTTAACAGCTGATATTGCTCGAAACGGTAATTTTGCCGTTGCAACTTTATCCGACAGCTACACGTCACAGGTAACGGTTTATAATAAAAAAGGTACACCTATTTATGAATGGTTTTGTTCGGAACTTATTATAAATAATATTGCATTATCTCCCAATGGTAAAAAACTTGCTGTTTCAGCCATTAGTGCTTCAGGCGGCAAATTCATTTCTAAATTATATATTCTTGAGTTTGATTCTGCCACCCCTATAGCCGTTTTTGATTATTCTGAATTGTTGCTTAATATTGAAAAGGTTGGAAATTCGGGTTTCGCTTGTATTTTTGAAAAATCTTGTGAGTTTTACAATTGGCAAAGATTAAAAAAGTCTAACTATTCATCGGAAGAAGAGATTTTGTTTTCTCAATCCTATAATTCAAGCCTTATGTTAATTACAGGGCGCGCGGGTGATAAACGCCTAAATTATGTTAAAATTTTTAACACAAAAGGAAAAATTACTAAAGAGTTTGTTTTTGATGGTGTTTTAGATTCTGTTACTTTTAAAGGGAATTATATAAGTTTTTTAAGTGAAAATTATTTATTTTTATATAATTTAAATGGCCAATTAATTTCAAAAAAACCATGTGAATTCGGTGTTTCTTTTGCAGTACCAATTAGTAGGCGACAAGCTGCATTAATTTCAGACAACAATATTAATAAATTAACTTTTTAATGGAGGACATTATGGGTATTATTTTAGATTTAATAGTAATTGCAATTATATTAATTTTTATTTTTTTGGGTAGTAAAAAAGGTTTTGTAAAATCTGTAATAGAGGTTGCAGGTTTTATTGCTGCAATTTATTTGGCAATGACATTAAGTGCTCCGTTAGCTAATTTTACATACGACACCTTTGTAGAGCCTGCAGTAACAAATTCTATTAATAAAACCGTTGAAAATGTTGCAGAAAACACAACACAAACCCTTAATGAGCAAGTTTTTGAAACTTTACCGGGTTTTGTTAAAAACCAAATTGATATTTCTAACATTAATTTAATAGGTTACAATAACGTCGGCAGTGAAATTTGCAATAATATTGTAAAACCCATTTCATTACCGTTTATCAAGGGTATTTTCACCTTAATTTTATTTGTTATTTTGTCATTCATTACTAAAACGTTAGCAAAAATTATTAATAAGTTATTTTCTTTTAGGTTAATTGGTAAACTTAATTCGGTATTAGGTGGCATTATTGGTGTTTTTAAAGGTATAATTTTCGCAGTAATTTTCATTATATTGGTTAATATAATTGTATCATTAACCGGCGGTTTCTTATGCTTTACAACACCCGCCATTGATTCTTCTAAAATATTTGGTACCGTTTTGTCGTTAATACCTTTTAATTTTTAGTTTCCAAAGGAGTTTGTTTTTTAAATGAAATTATGTTCTAAATGCAAAAAAAGGCCAGCCGTTGTTTTTATTTCCGACCCTTCAAATGCTTCGGGCACTCCACAAGGATTATGTTTGGTGTGCGCTAAAGAATCGGGTATAAAACCAATTGATGATATGCTCAAAAAAATGAATATTTCGGATGAAGATATTGAGCAAATGAGCGAACAGTTTATGGATATTATGGCGTTGTCAGAAAATGAAGATGATCTTGAAGACGCATTTTCGCTTGGCACAGCACCGGCATTTCCATTTTTAAATAATATTTTTGGTAATTCCGAAAAAAGTGATGATTCTAAAAAAACAGCAGATAAAAATGACGAAAAAGAAAAGCCAAAGAATAAACGCAAACGCTTTTTAGAACAATTTTGCACTAATTTAACCGAAAAAGCTCGTTCCGGCAGTTTAGATGCCATTATTGGTCGCGATGATGAATTATATAGGGCAATACAAATACTTTCACGCCGTTCTAAAAATAACCCGTGCTTAATTGGTGAGCCCGGTGTTGGTAAAACCGCCATTGCCGAAGGTTTGGCCCTTAAAATTGCGGCTGGTAATGCTCCTGCAAGGCTTTTAGATAAAGAAATCTATTTGCTCGATTTAACCGGTCTTGTTGCAGGAACTCAGTTCAGAGGTCAGTTTGAAAGCCGAATTAAAGGCCTTATTGACGAAATTAAAAAAGCCGGCAATATAATTTTGTTTATTGATGAATTTCATAACCTTGTAGGTGCCGGAGATTCTTCCGAAGGCTCAATGAATGCTGCCAATATTTTAAAACCTGCCTTATCACGCGGCGAAATTCAGGTAATCGGCGCCACAACATTTAAAGAGTACCGCAAATATATTGAAAAAGATGCAGCATTAGAGCGCCGTTTTCAACCAATAAACATTGAAGAACCATCTATTGAAGATTCTATTAAAATTTTAATGGGTGTTAAAGGTTATTATGAAGGCTTTCACAACGTTAGCGTGCCCGACGCATTAATTTCAAAAATTGTTATGCTTTCTGAAAGGTATGTTAACGATAGGTTTTTACCGGATAAAGCAATTGATTTATTAGATGAAGCTTGTGCATGTTCCAGCCTTGCTAATAAATATATTGATGAACTTTATTGTGTTAATAAAAAAATAGCCGAAAGCCACATTATAATTGAGAATTTAGAAAACAATTTAGACAACCCGGATTATGAAAAATTGGCCAACGAAAAATCTAATCTGGAAAAATATAAGGCAGAAGCCGATGCGCTTTATAAACCGGCTTCAAATAATGTTGTAACCGAGATGGATGTTGCTAAGGTTATTGAGTTATGGACCGGCATTCCAGCTGCTAAAATTGAGGAAAGCGACCTTAAAAAACTTTCAAATTTAGAAGAAAAAATTAAAGAAAGAATAATAGGGCAGGATAATGCCGCAAAATTAGTTTCAAACGCTGTAAAACGCTCGAGAATACAAACCTCTGCACACCGCAGACCTGCATCTTTCTTGTTTGTAGGCCCCACAGGCGTTGGTAAAACCGAACTTGTAAGGGTGCTTTCTGAACAGTTATTTTCCACACCCGAAACTTTAATTAGAATTGATATGTCGGAATATATGGAAAAACATTCTGTTTCACGCTTAATTGGTGCCCCTCCAGGATATGTTGGATATGATGAAGCAGGTCAACTTACCGAAAAGGTACGAAGAAAACCATATTCGGTAATTTTGTTAGATGAAATTGAAAAAGCCCATCCTGATATTTTAAATATTTTGTTGCAAATTTTTGATGATGGCCGTGTTACCGACGCGCAAGGCAGAACAGTTAATTTTGAAAACACAATAATTGTTATGACCTCAAATGCCGGCAGTAATAGCAAAATTAACAGTGTTGGTTTTGAAAAAACCACCCAACAAATATCTAAAGAAAAGGCATTGAATGCTTTGCGTGAATTTTTACGTCCCGAATTTTTAGCCAGAATTGGTGAGGTTGTTGTATTTTCGCCGTTAGAATATGAAAGCCTTGTAAAAATTTCTGAAATTATGCTAAATGAATTTAAAGCTGTTATGAAAGAAAAAAATATTGATATTTTATTTAATGAAAGCGTTTGCAATTACATTGCTAATATTTCTAAAGATTCTAAATCGGGTGCCAGAGAACTACGCAATAATATAAGAAAATATATTGAAGATAGGGTAGTGGATATAATTATTTCTAACCATGAAAAAACAATTTCACAGGTTAGTTTTGATTACAAAACAGAATTAATTGTTAATTATAAATAATTAAAATTTTACTTGACTAACGGCAGGGTTTATGGTATTATAAGTCTTGCCGATTTTGCGGGTGTAGTTCAATGGCTAGAATCCCAGCCTTCCAAGCTGGTCGTGTGGGTTCGATTCCCATCACCCGCTCCAAAAAACTGTGCTTTTTGCACAGTTTTTTTTTGAATTTTTGGTAAAATTTATTTACTTGACAAAAATATAATAATAGAGTATTATTATATTGTTAATAAATTATTCAATTTTGCTGGTGCTTTTATGGAATTTTGCCAAAATTTTCAAAAATCCGATTTATCTGATGAAGAATTGGTTAATACTATAAAATCCGGCTCGGTTGATTTGCTACATATTCTTATAAACAGGTATTTAGGCTTAATTTATAATAAAGCTAATAGCTTTGTTTCGATTGCTGAAAGGGAAGATATAATACAAGAAGGTATTATTGCTTTATATTCGGCTGTAAATGTTTACGATAGTAATATTTCGGCTTTTTATACCTTTGCTAATTTATGTATAGAACGAAGTATGCTTTCATATTGTCGTAAACTGTCTTGTAAAAAGCAAATTCCTAATTATTCCTTAGTTTCATTAGATGAAGGTAATAACAACACTACTACCAGTACTCCTGAATCATTAATTATAGAAAAAGAGGAATGCTTAACATTTACTAATAAAATTAAAAAAACTTTATCAAGTTTTGAATTAAAGGTTTTAAGTGAATTTTTGCTTGGTAATTCATATGAAAAAATTTCTCAAAACCTGAATGTAAATGTTAAATCAGTTAATAACGCAATGGTGCGCCTACGAAACAAAATAAGGGCTATTTAATAGCTTTTATTATATAAGCCACAACTGTTTAACTTAGCCGTTGTGCAAAAAACCAAATCAAGAGAGGTAAAAAAGAGATGTTTGAAGACAAGACACTAGTTTGCAAAGATTGCGGAGAAGAATTTGTTTTCACAGCACGTGAGCAAGAATTCTACGAATCTAAAGGCTTTGTTAACGAGCCTCAACGTTGCAAACCCTGCCGCGACAAACGTAAAAACGCAGGCAGAGCTCCTCGCGAATTACATGAAGCAGTATGTAATGCATGCGGCGGAGTAGCAAAGGTTCCATTTATCCCGCGCGATGACCGTCCGGTATATTGCAGCGAATGCTTTGCAAAGATGAAAGAGTCAGAAAATACTGATGCTGAATAATTATATTTTTTAAATATAATATTTCAACCGCCCATTTTTATGGGCGGTTTTCTTTAATAATTAACATTTTGTTAATACAATTATTGTATTTTAGTTATAAAATATTTTAAGAAAGGAGTTTTGTTATGTTAAACGAAAAAATTCTTATTGTTGATGATGATTTAAATATTTGCGAATTGTTAAAATTATATATTGAAAAAGAAGGATATTCAGCTATTGTTTGCCACGATGGCGCAGCAGCTGTTAAATTAAATGAAAACGAAACTCCATCTTTAATATTACTTGATGTAATGTTACCTAAACTTGATGGTTGGCAGGTTTGCCGTGAAATCAGAAAAACCTCTAACGTGCCAATTATTTTATTAACCGCAAAGGGAGAAGTTTTCGACAAGGTTTTGGGTTTAGAGTTAGGCGCTGACGATTATATTACAAAACCATTTGATACTAAAGAGCTTATTGCTCGCATTAAAGCCGTGTTAAGAAGAACGGTTAAAGAAAATAATTCCGATTTAAAAAAAGTAACATATGAAAATTTAATAATTAATTTAACTAATTACGAGTTAAATGTTAATGGCAAAAATATTGATACACCGCCAAAAGAGTTAGAACTAATTTACCACTTGGCAAACAATCCTAACCGAGTTTTCACACGCGACCAGTTGTTAGATGAAGTTTGGGGCTTCGATTATTACGGAGATTCTCGGACGGTTGATGTTCATGTTAAACGTTTAAGGGAAAAACTTGAAAATGTGTCAGACAAATGGGAACTTAAAACCGTTTGGGGCGTTGGCTACAAATTTGAGGTAAAATAAGTAAGTATATGAAACTTTTTAAAAAATTTTTCTTTACAACTACTGTAATAATTCTCGTTAGCATGACTCTAATAGCCGGAGTATTAACTTTTTTGGTTTCTAATTATTTTTCTAACGAAAAATTTAAACTTTTGCAAGATAATTGTAATGCTGTTTCTAAAATATTTATTAATGATATTCACTCAAATAATTTTAAGAAAAATGCTTACAATTTAATTACAATACAAAATAATATTTCTGGTGTTGATATTTTCTTAACCGATAACACAGGTAAAATATTGATTTGCGGTTGCAATAATTTTGCTACCGAAATGCAATGCAATCATTCAAATATCGTTATTTCTAAACAAACCTTAGCAAATGTTAGTAAAAATAATTATTTCAAAGTTGGTAATCTTGGCGGTATTTATGAAAATGAACATTATACTTATGCCATACCTGTAAAAGATAATTCTAATGTATTATATGGGTATGTTTTTGCCTCTACATCTACAGAAACTTTAAAAATTTTAATGATTAAAATTTTTAAAATTTTTATTTTTTCGGCAATAATACCTTTAATTTTAATGTTCATTGCGCTTTATGCAATGTCGTATAATATTACAAAACCGCTTAAATTAATGTCGCAAGCAGCTAAATTAATGGCCAAGGGCGATTTTTCAAAAAGAATCCCTGTTTATAATAACGACGAAATTGGCGAATTATCGGCTTCTTTTAACAGTATGAGTAAATCTTTAGCCGATTTAGAAAAAATGCGGCGTAGCTTTATTGCCGATGTTTCTCACGAGCTTCGCACACCCATGACAACTATTTCGGGCTTTATTGATGGTATTATTGACGGCACAATACCTGCCGAAAAGCATAATTATTACCTAAATATAATTTTAAACGAGACAACAAGACTTTCTCGATTGGTGGAATCTATGCTAAATATATCAAAGTTGGAATCGGGTACTATAAATATAAATAAAACAAAGTTTAATTTAACTAAGATGCTGGTTAATATTGTAATTAATCGAGAACAACAAATTAAAGAAAAAAATATTGAAATTGTTGGCTTAGATAAATTAGATGATATTTATATTTTTGCCGATTACGATTTAATTTACCAGGTTGTTTATAACTTAACCGATAATGCCGTTAAATTCACTAACGAGAATGGAAAAATTGAGTTTTATAAAACCGAAAATAACACACAAATTGAATTAAATATTAAAAATACCGGCGAAGGAATAGATAATAACAACCTTAATTTTATTTTTGACAGATTTTATAAAACAGATAAATCCCGTTCGGCCGACAAAAACGGCACGGGGCTTGGGTTATATATTGTTAAAACCATTGTAGAACTTCATAAAGGTAAAATTACCGCTACAAGTATACCGAATGAATTTACCGAATTCAAGGTTACTTTACCAATTAATTTAAACTAACGGAGGAAACTAATGTCTGATTTTAACGAATTTAATAATAACGACAATACTACTGAAAGCTACCAACAACCGCAACCCGATTTTGAAAGTATAGATGAAGAAACTGTTATTGAATTAACAGAACCCATTAATAATACAAATAATAATATAAAAGGTGTTAAAACTTTTATAATTTTTGTTTTATGCGCTATTATTTTATGTGCTGTTTCGGTATCTGCATATTTTGTTGGAAAAAATAATACCACAACTTCTTTTAATGGAGCTTTAAATCTTGAATCTAAACCCAGTAATTCCACTGCAAATTCAAGCCAAGAAATTTACGAAATTGTAAATAAATCGGTTGTAGGCATTGTGGTATATAACGAAAAGGGTATTAGTGGCTATGCCAGCGGCGTTGTTTATTCAGAAGATGGTTATATTATTACTAATGACCATATTTATGAAAATGTTTCTAATGCAAAATTTAAAATTTATACATTCGACGGTAATTCATTAAATGCCGAGTTTGTTGCAGGGGACACCCGCAGTGATTTAGCAGTTTTAAAGGCCGATACCACCGGTCTTTTCCCGGCCACTTTTGGTAATTCCGATGAACTTAATTTTGGCGAAGAGGTTGTTGCCGTTGGCCGCCCAAATGATGCTACTGCAAGTTCTTCTATTACAGGCGGAATTATTTCGTTTATAAACAGGCGAGTTTCTAATTCAACAAGTTATACCTCTAAGTTAATACAAACCGATTCAGCAATTAACCCCGGCAGTTCCGGCGGCGCATTAGTTAATATGTATGGTCAGGTTGTTGGAATAACCTCTTCAAAGCTTGTAGGAGAGGCTTATGACAGCGTTGGATATGCAATACCTACCACAACCGTAAAATATGTTGTAGAAGAATTAATAGCAAATAAAAAGGTAACCACCCGTGCCAAACTTGGAATAACCTATACCGAAATTAACGAAGTTACCGCCGAAATTAATAATTCCACTGTTACAGGCCTTTTAATTGCCGATATAAGCCCCGAAAGTTCTTTAAACGGCAAATTTACCGCAGGCGATATAATTACCGAAATTGATGGGGTTAAAATTACAAAAGGCGATATTGTTTTAGATAAAATTGAATCCTTAAAACCCGGTAACAAAATTACTTTAACTATATATGTTGAAAAAAGCGGCACCTATAAATCTATTGAAGCCGAATTGCTTTTAGCCGAAAGCGAATCAAGCTATAAAGGCGAAATACAAAATAACGAAAATAATTATAACGATACGTTTGATTTCCCTTATGGTTATTAATTAAATTTTAAAGCATTGCTTTTTGCAATGCTTTATTTTTTTGCCACCGTGTTTTTGACAAAATATTTAATTTTAATATTGTATAATAAAAACGGGCGGTGGTTGTATGATTGTTTATGTAGATATTTTAATTTTAGTTAACTCAATAATTAATTATTACATATTAATTTTAACAACCAAAATAAATAAAACACAATATAAAAATTTTCGTTTAATAATATCGGCATTTATTGGGTCTTTTTTTTCTTTTTTTATTTTTTTACCACAACAAAATATATTAATAGAAATTATTTTTAAAATCTTTAGTAGTTTTTGTTTGGTGTTAATTGCTTTTGGATATAAAAAAATTAAAACTTTTTTAAGAAGTCTATTTATAATGTTTTCGACTTCTTTTATTTTTGCAGGGGCAATGTTGGCAATTTGGGTTTTATTTAAACCTAATGGGTTAATTATAAATAATTCGGTGGTATATTTTAATATTTCACCTGTGTTGTTGGTTGCTTTTTCGGTAATTTTTTATATAGTTTTTACCGTTTTAAACTCTGTTTTGCAAAGAACGGCTAAAACGGCAACTCGTTGTAATGTTAAAATTACTTTAAACCAAAAAGATGAAAATTTTATTGGAATTTTTGATAGTGGGAATTCGGTTAAAGATATTTTTGGTAACAGTGAAATTATATTCATTGGTGAAAACAGTGGTAAAAAATTATTTGGGAATATTGAAAATATTAGTAATATCTATAAATCAAGATACCGTATTTTGCCGTGCTCTACAGTAACAGGTTCAAAATTATTAGAGGCAGTAAGATGCGATTATGCTGAAATTTTTTGCGGCAAAAACAAAATAACGTTAAATAAACCCATTGTTGCTTTATCAAAAAACATAAACGAAGACGAATACAGCGTTATTTTGAATCCGGAAATATTAGTTTTGTTGGGGGATTAAAATGTTTAAAAAATTAAACATATTTTTAAATAAAGTATTATTTAAATTAGGCTTTAAAAATTCAGTATATTATATTAACGGGCCTGAAACACTTCCTGCACCTTTTACTGCCGAAGAAGAAGCAGATTTATTAAAAAATTTTCACAGTAATAACAGTTATGTTAAAGAAAAATTAATTGTACATAATTTGCGTTTAGTGGTTTATATTGCCCGAAAGTTTGATTCAAACAATTCTACCGTTGAAGATTTAATTTCAATCGGTACAATTGGGTTAATTAAAGCGGTAAATACCTTTTGCCCCGAAAAAAACATTAAGTTAGCCACTTATGCTTCACGTTGCATTGAAAATGAAATTTTAATGTATTTAAGAAAAAATTCGGCCATAAAAACCGAAATTTCTATTGATGAACCTTTAAATATTGATTGGGACGGTAACGAATTATTATTATCCGACATTTTAGGCAGCGATGGGGAAGATATAAATAAAAGTATTGAGTTTGACGATGAAAAAAACTTATTATTAAATTTAATTAATGATTTACCAAAACGAGAAAAAGAAATTATTGAAATGCGGTTTGGCTTAAAAGGTTTTGCCGAACTAACGCAAAAACAGGTTGCTGATACTTTAGGAATTTCGCAATCATATATTTCAAGGTTAGAAAAAAGAATAATTAATAAACTTAAAAAACAATTTGAAAAGGTAATTTAAAAGCCCGTGTAAAACACGGGCTTTTTTTAACCTAATAATAAAGCTGCAACAGCAAAATAAATTAAAAGTGAAATGGCATCTACAATAGTTGTTATAAACGGACTAGCCATTACAGCAGGGTCTAATTTAAGTTTTTGTGCAAAAAGTGGTAGGGCAGAGCCAACAATTTTTGCAATAAATACTGTAAAAATTAAGGTAAAGCAAACAACTAAAGTTTCAATAATAAAGTTTTCGCCAAGGTTGCCTAAAATAAAATAATCAAAAACAATTATTTTAATAAAACTTACTGCAGCTAATATTCCTCCGCAAATTAAAGCAACCTTCATTTCTTTAAAAATTACCTTAAAAATATCTTTAAACTCAATTTCTCCGAGTGAAAGTCCGCGTATAACCGTAACCGATGATTGACCGCCTGAATTACCGCCAGTACCCATTATCATGGGAATAAAGGCGATTAAAGCAGGGAATAACTTTAGCTTTTCTTCAAACGAAGAAATAATCATACCGGTAAATGTTGCCGAAATCATAAGTAATAATAACCAAAAAATTCTAGCCTTTACTGTTTCGAAAACTCCGGTTTTTAAATATGGTTTATCAGTTGGCAAAATGGCCGCCATTTTTTCAATATCTTCGGTGGTTTCTTCTTCTATAACATCAATGGCGTCGTCAATTGTAATAATACCAACAAGGCGGTTTTCGGCATCTACAACCGGCATTGCGGTCAGGTCATATTTTTTAAGTAAATTAGCAACACTTTCACGGTCTGATTCCGTGTTAACCGACACAATGTTTCTTTCCATAATGTCAGAAATAATTTGGTCGGGGTTGGCAATAATTAAAGACCTAAGTGTAACAATACCAATTAAACGGCGGTCAGGTTCGGTAACATAACAGGTGTTAACCGTTTCTTTGTCAATACCGGTTAGGTGAATTTGTTTAATTGCATCGGCAACGGTAATGGTGCGCTTAAGGTTAACAAATTCGGTTGTCATAACGCTTCCGGCACTGTCTTCGGGGTATTTTAATAATTCATTAATATCTTTACGCATTTCGGGGGTTGCGTGCCTTAAAATTCGGCTTACAACATTAGCCGGCATTTCTTCAACAATATCGGCCGCATCGTCTGCATAAAGTTCGTTAATAATATCTTTAAGTTCGCGGTCAGAAAAACTTTTTATTAAAAATTCTTGTAATTCACTGTCAAATTCTACAAAAGTTTCTGCAGCTAATTCTTTGGGCAATAGCCTAAAAATTTTAGGTAAATTTTCTCGGTCAAGCTCTTCAAACAAAACCGCAATATCGGCGCTATTCATTCCAATTAATTTGGTTTTAATTGCACTAAAGCGCTTTTTTTCGATTAATTCTAATAATTCTTCTGTTAAAATAAGATTGTTTTCCACAGTCTTCCTCCTTAAAATTTATTTGCAGGATATAAGGATGTAAGACACAAAAGGGGACAGGCTATTTGAAAAAACAGATGCAAACAAGTTTTTTACAAATACGCCCCAAAGGTGTTATACCACAACTATCCGCATCCATTTTTTTCACCTCTCAAAACAAATTTAACTATTTAATTATAACATAATACAAATTTTTGTCAAACAAAAATATACATTTAACAAAAAATTTTAATTGACATATATATATTAATATGTTAAAATCAATTGACAAAGATAGAGGAGCATTTCTTCATTATTAAATTCCGTGTAAGCTTCGCAGGCGTTGCGGTCTTGAAAGGGAAGGGTGCCGAAGGCAGTATTTGCGAAATACTGTTCTGGCAATTTGGGTTAATACCCACTTTGTTGTCGCTAATTTTGGCGGAGTGCTATCCTGGTTTGCTTTATTTTTAAGTCTATTTCAGGTGGCAGTTTAATGTTTACATTAAGCTGCTAATTATTTTTAGGAGATGTTTTTATGTTAAAGGTTTTAAAATTTGGAGGCAGTTCTTTAGCAAATGCCGAACAATTTAAAAAGGTTGCTCAAATTATTAAAGCTGAACCCGAAAGGCGCTATATTGTAGCATCTGCGCCCGGTAAAAGGTTTTCTAATGACATTAAAGTTACTGACCTTTTAATTTCTTGTGCCGAAAATAATGTTGATAAAGCTAAGGAAATCTTCAAAGAGGTTGAAGCCCGTTATAACGAAATTATTAAAGGTTTAGACCTTGATTTTTCTTTAGAAGATGATTTTAATACTATTAAAAATTCTTTCGGCAATAAAAATAATTTTGATTATATTGTTAGCCGTGGTGAATATTTAAATTCCAAAATTTTGGCTAAATATTTAAACTATAGTTTTATTGACACTGCCCAGTGCATTTTCTTTGATAATGCAGGTAATGTTGATTTTGCTAAGACCTACCCAACCATTAAAAAAATGGTAAAAAACACCGAATATGCTGTTTTCCCGGGATTTTATGGTGCTTATAGCAATGGTGAAGTTAAAACATTTTCACGCGGTGGCTCTGACATTACAGGTTCAATAGTTGCTGCCGGTGTTAATGCCGACATTTACGAAAACTGGACCGATGTTTCAGGCTTATTAATGGTTGACCCACGAATTGTTAAAGACCCAAAACCTGTTGAAGAAATCACCTATAGAGAATTAAGGGAACTTTCTTACATGGGCGCAACCGTTTTACATGAAGATGCTGTTTTTCCTGTTAGAAAGGCTAACATTCCAATAAATATTCGTAACACTAACGCTCCGCTCGATAACGGAAGCATGATTGTTAACGAACAAGAAAAACCTTCTAAACACGCCATTATTACCGGTATTGCCGGCACAGTTGGTTTTTCGGCAATTTATATTGAAAAAGACCGTATGAATGGTGAAATTGGTTTTACCAGAAAGGTTCTTGAGATTTTAGAAAAATTAAATATTAATTTCGAACATATACCTTCGGGAATAGATACAATGTCAATTGTTTTAAAAACCGAATATATTGCCGATAAAAAAGATTTAATTTTAAGTGAAATTAACAAGGCTGTTAACCCTGACACAATTTATGTTTACGATAATTTAGCATTGATTGCAGTGGTTGGCCACGGAATGCAAAGCAGCAAGGGAACAGCTTCTAAATTATTTTCTGCACTCGCTAATGCCGGCATAAATGTAAGAATGATTGACCAAGGCTCAAGTGAACTTAACATTATTGTTGGCATTGAAGAAAAAGATTATGAAAATGCCATAATTGCTATTTATAATAAATTTGTTTTTGGGGTATAAATATGATTTGCAACAATATTAATATAAATAATTCGGGAATTTTAGAATTTGCCGGACAAGATACCACCTGTTTAGCAAAAAAATACGGCACACCTTTATATTTGCTTGATGAAAATAAAATTCGCGATAATTGTAAAACCTATGTTAATGCAATGGCAAAAGCTTATGGCGACAATTTTGCCGTGTTATATGCCAGTAAGGCTAATTCTTTTAAAAAAATATATAACATAGTAAATGAAGAAAATATGTGTGTCGACGTTGTTTCGGTTGGCGAAATTTATACCGCTTTAAAGGCCGGTTACCCGCTAAGTAAAGCTTATTTTCACAGTAATAATAAAACCGATGCCGATGTTGATTTTGCCATAAAAAATGGCGTAGGTTATTTTGTGGTAGATAATGCTGAAGAACTTGATGTAATTGATGCAACAGCTAAAAAATACGGAATTTGCCAAAATATTTTGCTACGGTTAACCCCCGGTATTGACACCCACACCTACGAAGCCGTTAACACCGGCAAGGTGGATTCAAAGTTCGGCACCGCCATTGAAACCGGTCAAGCTTATAAAATTGTTGAAAAAACTTTAACTTTTAACAACATTAAACTTTGCGGTTTTCATTGTCATATTGGCTCAATGGTGTTTGATTCCGATACTTTTTTACGTGGCGCTGACATTATGCTTGACTTTATTTATAAAGTTAAAACCGAATTAAATCTTGTAACCGAACAGTTGGATTTAGGCGGTGGTTACGGCGTAAGATACACCAAAAATGACCCTGTAATTGATATTGAAAAAAATATTTTACAGGTTTCAGATTTTATTAAAAATAAATGTTACAAATTAAATATTACAGTGCCTAAAATTCTATTAGAACCGGGCCGCAGCATCGTAGCCGATGCAGGTATGACATTATATACCGTTGGTACCGTTAAAAAAATTACTGGTTATAAGAATTATGTTTCGGTAGATGGGGGCATGACCGATAACCCAAGATACGCCCTTTATGGCTCTGAATACACGTTATTTTTAGCCAATAAAGCATCACAAAAATCCACTTTAGAATGTGATGTTGTTGGCCGTTGCTGTGAAAGCGGAGATATTATTCAGCAAAATGTGCTTTTACCCGAAGCAGAGCGCGGCGATATTTTAGCCGTTTGCACAACAGGCGCTTATAACTATTCAATGGCTATGAATTATAACCGAATTGCACGCCCACCAATTGTTATGCTTAAAGATGGCTCAAATTATGTTGCCGTTAAACGCGAAACACTTGATGATTTAATTGCTAACGATTTATAATAAGGAATAAAAATAATCCTTCTGTCATATTCTTTACCAAAAGGAAAATGACCGGAGGATTTTTTATGACAAAAACTAATATTTATAAAGATATTGCAAACAGAACAGGCGGAGATATTTATATTGGCGTTGTAGGACCTGTTAGAACTGGAAAATCCACTTTTATTAAACAATTTATGCAAAAAGTTGTTTTACCAAATATTGCTGGTGATTTTGAAAGAGAAAGAGCTCAAGATGAACTACCGCAATCTTCCGGTGGGCGTACAATTATGACAACCGAGCCAAAATTTATACCGGAAAATGCTGTTCAAATTAACTTAGACGATGTAGCAAATTTAAGTGTTAGATTAATTGATTGTGTTGGTTATATTGTTCCAAGTTCTTTAGGCTATATTGAAAATGAACAACCAAGAATGGTTATGACACCCTGGTATAACGAACCAATTCCTTTTAATATGGCTGCTGAAATCGGAACAAATAAAGTAATTAACGAACACTCAACTATTGGGTTAGTTGTTACTACTGATGGTTCTATTGGCGAGATACCACGCGAAGAATATGCCGAAGCAGAAGAAAGGGTAATAGGGGAGTTAAGGGAGATTAATAAACCATTTGTTGTTGTTTTAAATTGTTTAGAGCCAAATGCAGAATCTTCGCAAAATTTAGCCCAACAGCTTTCTGAAAAATATGGTGTGTCGGTTATACCGGTTAATTGTTTAGACCTTAAAGATAGTGATATTTACAATATTTTAGGTAATATTTTATATGAATTTCCAATTAAAGAAATTGATGTTAATTTTCCTTTATGGATAAATAGTTTACCACTCGAACATTGGTTAAGGGCAAAGATTACCGATTCTGTTAAAGACTCTTGCCAAAAAATTAACAAAATTAGAGATATTAATCAATTTAAAAATTCAATACTTAATAATGAACACATTGAAAACACCAAAATTAAAAATATAAATTTAGGCAGTGGCACTGCTGAAGTTAATATTTCAATAAATAAAAATTTATTTTATAAAATATTAGAAGAATCCACAGGAATTAAAATAAACTCCGAAAAGGAATTATTGTCAACATTAATTGAACTTGCAAAAATTAAAAAAGAATATATGCATTTTAAAGATGCTTTAGATGAGGTTGAAGCAACCGGTTATGGCATTGTTATGCCTTCGTTAGAAGAATTAAAATTAGAAGAACCTGAAATAATGAGGCAGGGGGGCCGTTATGGAGTTAGACTGAAGGCTTCAGCACCATCAATTCATATGATGAAAGCAAATATTGCCACCGAAGTTAGCCCAATTGTAGGTTCAGAAAAACAAAGTGAAGATTTGATTTTATATTTGTTGCAAGAATTTGAAGAAAATCCTGTAAAAATTTGGGATTCAAATATATTTGGTAAATCATTGCATGAACTTGTTAACGAAGGTTTACATGCAAAACTCGCACACATGCCGTCTGATGCCAGAATGCGCCTGCAAGAAACTCTGGAAAGGGTAATTAACGAAGGTTGTAATGGTTTAGTTTGTATAATTCTATAAAAAAAGCACCGCTTTTGCGGTGCTTTTAATCATCTTTTTTAACATTAGCCAAGGGGTTGGAGTTAATAGCGTTTTCAATTTGTTTATTTGCAACATGTGTGTAAATTTGGGTTGTGCCAAGGTTTGCGTGGCCTAAAATTTCTTTTAAAACACGCACATCAACATTGCCTTGTTGGTACATAAGCGTTGCTGCTGTGTGTCTTAATTTATGTGTGGAATAACCCATATTACCAAGACCCGATTTTTCTAAATAAGTTTTTACAATATGTTGTACGGTTTTATTACTGATTCTGCGCATATTGCGACTAATAAAAAGCGCATTTTTGTAATTTACAGGAACGCCTTCGTTAGGACGCACCTGTAAATATGCATTAATGGCATTAATACAAGCTTGGTTTAAATAAACAACTCTTTCTTTGTTACCTTTACCTAAAACCCTTAAAGAACCATCTGATTTAATGTCAGAAAGATTTAATCCAACCAACTCAGAAAGCCTTAAGCCACAGTTTAAAAACAAGGTTAAAATGCAATAATCTCGTTCTGAATTCTGACCTTCGACTGACCTTAATAAGTTTATAGAATCTTCTAAAGTAAGGTGTTTGGGCAAACTTTGTTTGGTTTTTGGCGATTCTAAAAGCTCGGCCGGGTTAACCTCTAATAAATGTTCTTGTAAAGTTAAATATCTAAAAAATATTCTAAGAGTTGAAGCTTTTCGAGCTCTGGTTGCAGCGTTATTGTTGCGTTCATTTTTACAATATACCAAAAATGCATAAAGGTCGGTTAATGTAACTGTTTTTAAAATATCAATATCAATTACTGAAGTATCAATTTCTTCAAACTCAATTTCAGACGATACAAGACCTTTAGTTAATAGTAGGTATCTAAAAAATGTTTGTAAATCAAAACAATATTCATCAATAGATTTAGAAGATTTTCCTTTAATTGTTTCGTTATAAGCTAAAAAATTACGAAGTATTAAAGGTAAACTTAAAAATTGTTCGTGTTTCAAAATAAATACCTCAATAATAATTAATGTTAAAATAGCCAAAACGCTATAAAACGGCCTAAAAGCAATAAAACCAATCCCCTCAATTATACAAAATATTCATTTTGTATAATTGAGGGTTAAATTTTAAGAGGTTAAGTTACCTATCTTTCCTCTCTAAAATATGGTAAGCCTAAACTTTGCGGTGGTTGATTTTTCTTTTTGCTGCGCATACTTGTAAATATTAAAACAATTATTGTAACAATATATGGTAGCATTTTAAATAATTCCTTACCTGCAAAGCTAACACCAGTTATATAACTGCTTGCAATATAAAGTCCACCAAAAATAATTGAGCCAATAATAGCAAAGTTTGGTTTCCATACTGTAAAAATAACCAATGCTATGGCTAACCAACCAATATCATCAATTACATATTCCCAGTTACCGTTTAAATAATCCATAATGAATGATAAACCACCCAAACCTGCAATTCCACAACCAATGGAAGTAGCAACATATCGATACAACGATACATTAATACCGGCAGCGTCGGCGGTTGCAGGATTCTCCCCCACTGCACGCAGGTGTAGACCTATACGGGTGCGATTTAATATAAATGAAGTAACAACGGCAATTATAATTGCTAAATAAACCAAAACTCCGTGCGAGAAAAATACTTCGCCAAACCATCCTAATTTACTGGCAAATGGTAATGATGCCTTAAAATAAGCTGCGCCTCTAATATAAATTAAATCGGTTTTGTCAATCATATAATCTGAAATACCAACACCGAGTGTTGTTATAGCAAGACCGGTAACATTTTGGTTAGCATGTAAAGTAACAGTTAAGAAGCTAAATAAAACGCCCATAATTGCGCCACCAATCAAGGTAGCTAACACAGGAATTAAAACAGCTAAAATTGAGTTAATTTCAAGCCCTTTAGAAACTACTGAATCAATATAAATATACTCTGCATAACAACCGCAAGAGGCTCCTACACACATTATACCGGGTATACCTAAATTTAGGTGGCCGGATTTTTCTGTAATAGTTTCTCCTGTTGAACCAAAAAGCAAGGTCATTCCAAGCCTAATAGCACTTACAATAAAAGCTAACATTACTTTTCCTCCCTTCCGGATTTTGAAATTACAATTTTATAAGTTAGGAAAAATTCGCAGCCAATAATAAATAACAAAATAATACCGGTTACAATATCAGAAATAGAACTTGGTATGCTGAATTTTGTGGCAATTTGGCCAGCACCTCTGTCAAGAAATACTATTAAAAAAGATGTTAAAACCATATATATAGGGTTAAATTTAGCAAGCCAAGAAACCATTATAGCGGTAAAGCCTTGGCCGCCAACGGTTGAAGTGCTAATGGTATGGTCGGTACCGCCAACTAATAATAAGCCGGTTATACCACAAATTGCACCCGAAACCGCCAATGTTCTTATAATAACCTTTTTAACACCAATACCAATATATTTTGCTGTGTTTTCGCTCTCTCCTACTACCGAAATTTCGTAGCCGTGTTTTGAATATTTAAGGTAAATATAAACAATTACTGTAACAACAGCAACAATAATTATATTTAATAAAAATTGATACTTTCCAATAACTGGCAAACCAAATTGTGGCATTGGTTTTAAAACACCCGAGCCATCTTTTGCAAAAACCTTTAAAAAATAAGCAACTAACTGTATGGCAACATAGTTCATCATAAGGGTAAAAAGTGTTTCGTTTGTGTTCCAAATAGATTTGAAAACTGCAGGAATTAAAGCCCAAATCATACCGGCTAAAACACTTGCTGCAAGCATTATAACTAAAAGTAAAGGTAAAGGTAATTTATCTCCTAAAAACATCATAACCGAAACGGTAGCCAAACCGCCAACTAAAACTTGACCTTCGGCACCGCAATTCCAAAATCGCATTTTAAATGCCGGTGTTACAGCCAAAGAAATGCAGAGTAAAATCACAGTGTTTTGCAATGTGTTCCAAATTCTGCGGGGTGTTCCAAAAACGCCATCAAACATAGAGGCATAAACTTCTATTGGGTTTTTACCAGAAAGCATCATTATAATTATGCCCGATACAATCAAAGCAGAAATTATTGCAATAGCGCGAACTAAAATGCCAAATTGCCAAGGCAATGCATCTCGGCCACGTTTTACAACACGAATTAAAGGGGTTTTATTTTTTAAAGCATTTTTAAACATTATTTTTCCTCCCCTTCTGTTTCGGTCGATTTAACCATTAATAAACCAATCTCTTCTTTTTTGGCGGTTCTGCCGTCAACAATACCGGTAATTTTACCCGAGTTTATAACTAAAATTCTGTCGCAAAGTTCTAACAGAACATCTAAATCTTCGCCAACAAAAATTACGGCAACACCACTAACTTTTTGTTCGTTTAAAAGGTTATATATTGTGTATGAGGCGTTAACATCTAATCCCCTTACAGGGTATGCTGCCATTAAAACTGACGGTGAAGAGGCAATTTCACGGCCTACAAGAACCTTTTGAACATTACCACCCGAAAGTTGCCTTACGGGAGTTGTAGCGCCTGGTGTAGCAACATTTAAATCTTTAATAATTTTATCGGCTAAATCTTTAGGTTCTTTTCGCTCTAAAAATGCCGATTTACCCTTTGTGTAGCTTCTTAGCATCATATTATCAATGATATCCATATTGCCAACAAGGCCCATACCTAAACGGTCTTCAGGCACAAAGGAAAGCCTAACGCCTAAATCGCGAATTTGTAGTGGAGTTTTATCGCGTAAATTTTCAATATTATTTGTGATTGGGTCAAAATATGTAATCTCACCCTCAGCAAGATTATGTAAACCTGCAATCGATTCCAAAAGTTCCCTTTGACCACTACCGGCAATGCCTGCAATACCTAAAATTTCACCTGAATATGCAGTAAACGAAATATCGTCTAAAACCTTACGGCCCTCTTCGTTAAAGCTCGTAATATTTTTTACTTCTAAACGAGGAACAGAATTTACAGGCTCACTACGAGTAATATCAAGACTTATTTTTTCGCCCATCATCATTTCAGTAAGCTCGGTTTCGTTGGTTTCGGCAGTATTAACGGTAGAAACATGTTCGCCCTTTCTCAATACTGCAACACGGTCAGAAATTGATAAAACTTCGTGCATTTTGTGGGTAATGATAATAATAGATTTACCGTCTTCACGCATACGGCGAAGAACTGCAAAAAGTTTTTCTGTTTCTTGAGGGGTTAAAACAGCGGTGGGTTCATCTAATATTAAAATATCAGCACCACGGTATAAAACCTTAATAATTTCTACCGTTTGTTTTTCAGAAACCGACATATCGTAAATCTTTTTTTCTGGGTCAATAATAAATCCGTAGCGTTGTGTAATTTCTATTACCTTTTTTGTAATATTAGAAAGTTTATATTTATTACCATCATCTACACCAAGGGCAATATTTTCAACTGCAGAAAAAACATCTACTAATTTAAAATGTTGGTGTATCATACCAATTTTTTGTTCAAAGGCATCTTTTGGGGAACGAATTAATACCTCTTGCCCGTTTACAAAAATTTTGCCTGAATCTGGGAAATAGATACCGGCCACCATATTCATAAGGGTTGTTTTCCCGCTGCCGTTTTCTCCTAAAATAGCGAGTATTTCGCCTTTTTTAACATCTAAGCTGCAATTTTTATTGGCATAAACCCTACCAAAGGTTTTAGTTATATTACGGCATTCTAAAGCTAAATTATTATTCAAGAAGGCACCTCCAAAAATAAAAATAAATTTAAATCCGATAAAGGCAAAATATATTTGCACTTATCGGGTTTAAATTTTAGGAAATAGGCGGAGCAATAGCCCCGCCTATTGTTAAAAACTTAGATAATTAGAACTTCTCGTTGAGGAGTTTAATTCCATCAATACGAAGGTCAAAATAAGGAGCAGAACGGAACTTGGATTCTTCGAAGATTCCGTTAATAACTACTGCTGTATCAGGAGTATAATTATCATCGGTATCTACGTCTGCTTTGTGGTCTGCAGCTAGTGCAGCACCGTTAACAGTAAAGTTTTTGGTATCGAAAACCTTAACAGTACCGGCTTTAATGCCATCGGTAACGGTTTTTAAGGTTTCAGCAGTGTTAGCTGCGGCAGCTTTAGTGTTAACATCGGTAAGAACTACAGAGCCTTCTGCAATACCACCGGTCCAGTCAGCAGCAATTTTGCCACCTTCTTTAACGGTTTCAATCATGTATTTGTAGTAAGGAGCCCAGTTAATTCTAGAAGATACAATAAATGTATTTGGACAAGCCTCTACAGTGCTTCCGTTGTAAGAAACGTTAGGAATACCAGCGTTTTCGCAAGCAGAAGGAGCACCCATAGAGTCAGCGTGTTGGCTTATAAGTTTACAACCTGCAGCAATTAAAGCTTCGGCTGCGTTCTTTTCTTCTGGAGCATCGTACCAAGAACCTGTAAATTGAACGTCCATAGTTACGGTTGGGCAAACAGATTTTGCGCCAAGATAGAAAGAGGTGTAACCCGAAATAACTTCAGCATAGGTAAATGCACCAACATAGCCCATTTTAGCTTCGTTGGCACTGAATTTGCCAGCAGCAATCATTTCGTTAAGTTTTAAACCGGCAGCAACACCTGCTAAATAACGGCCTTCGTAAATAGAAGCAAAAGCGTTATGATAGTTAGCAAGGCCTTCGGTGTGAGCACGGGTACCGGTAGCATGGCAGAATTCTACCTCAGGGAATTCTTTAGCAGCCTTAATCATGAATGACTCGTGGCCGAAAGAGTTAGCGAAAATAACGTCGCAACCTTGGTCAACAAGGTCAGCTGCAGCTTGGTAGCATTCGTCGCCTTCAGGAATATTGGTTTTAACAATTACTTGGTCATCTTTAAGACCGAGTTGGGCTTTAACTTCGGTAACACCATTAAGGAAGTTAAGGTCGTAGGTCGATTTTTCATCGTGTAAGCAAATAAAGCCTACTTTGATGTCATCGCCATTAGATGCGCCGCCACAAGCTGCTAATGAAAAGAGCATTACAACGGCAAGTAAAAGTGCGAGAATCTTTTTCATTTTGTTTTCCTCCAAAATTAAATATTTATTAAAAAAGCCAACCGCTTTTTTAAACAAATTAAATAAAAGAAATACCGTCTTCTACCGACATTGATTTAATTATAGCTAAAGATTCAACCCTAAGCCCATTTTTGCGAAGAAGTTCGCCGCCTGGCTGAAACCCTTTTTCAATAACAATGCCTGCACCAACAACTGTTGCGCCGGCCATTTCTACAAGGGTTTTAAGGCCTAACAGTGCTTTTCCGTTAGCTAAAAAATCATCAATAAGTAAAACCCTATCGTCAGGATTTATAAATTCTTTAGAAATTATAACCTTATTGGTGGTGTTGTGAGTGTAAGATTCAACTTCGCAACAATAAAAATCATTAGAAATATTAGAAGTTTTAGATTTTTTTGCAAAAACCATTGGCACATTAAATTGCTGTGCAGCCAAACAAGCAATACCGATTCCAGAGGCTTCAATGGTAATAATTTTTGTAACATTACTTTCTTTATAAAGTCTATAAAATTCCTTGCACAACTCGGAAATAAACGCAACATCCATTTGGTGATTAATAAAACTATCAACCTTTAAAACATTGCCGGACAGAATTTTACCGTCTTTTAAAATGCGGTCCTCTAATAGTTGCAATATAAGACACCCTTTATGTATTAATAAATTGTTAATATTATGTTAAAATTATAACTTTTTTGATGAAGTTTGTCAACAGTTTTAACAAGGTTTTGGTTTAAATATAAAAATATTAAATGTTGATTTTTTAAAACTTTTGAGTTAAAATTATAAAAAAATTAAAGGTAAATTTTATGAAAAAAATTTTAATAAAAATTAAGAATTTTTTTAAATGGATTTGGCAACAGGTAAAAGATTGGCACAACCTTGCAATATTATTTTTTGTTGCCGCTTCCCTATTTTTATTGTGCGTATTTTTATTAGGAATGGTTTTGTTTTTTACAGACGGAAAATTCCATTTTATAACGGCATTTAGCCTTGTGTTTGCCTTTTGGGCAGGTCCTTTTACACCTTTTTGGCCACTGTGCATTGCCATTACACTTTTTATCAGAAAAATAATTGACAGTATTATAAAACCTAAAAAAAACGCAAAAAAAGACCGTTAAAACGGTCTTTTTTATTTATAGCAGGCTCTTTCCCCACCAATATATTTTGGCCTTGTGTATGCTGCGAGAACAGTGGCGTTTCCTAATTTGTTGTTGTTAAGGCGCAGTGGTACTGCAACATTTTTAAGGTGCATTCCAATAAGTGTAAAGCCAATATCTAAACCGGCATCGGCCTTAATATATTCTACTGCTACGGGGTCTTTAAAGCCATTATATGCTGCAGTGGCAAACGAGCCGCCCGCCTTTATTTGCGGCACAACATTAACAATTTCGCAAAACAAAGGCGCTGCTTCTTTTTCAATAATTATCGCCCTGTTTAAATGTTCGCAACATTGTGCAGCCAAAAAAACACCACGTTTTTTTAGTTCTTTGTTGATTCCATTAAAAATTTGAACTCCAATTTCTTCACTTGAGTTTTTTCCAATTATGCCGCCGCAAACTTCGCTGCTGGAACAACCAACAACTAAAATGTTTCCCTCTTTAAGATTAGCTGTTTCGCAAATTTCTTTGGCAATTTTTTCCGCTTGTAATTCAATATCCATAAAATAACTCCAAATTTATAAAATATTAGCCATATCAAAAATAAGTTTTTCGGTCTTTTCCCAACCTAAACAAGGGTCGGTAATAGATTGACCATAGGTATTTTCTCCAACCTTTTGGCAACCGTCTTCCAAATAACTTTCTATCATAAAACCTTTTACTAAATTTTTAATGTCATTATTATGCCTGCAGCTATGTAAAACTTCTTTACAAATTCTAACCTGCTCTAAATATTGTTTACCGGAATTTGAATGGTTAGTATCAATAATTACGCCCGGATTTTTATATTGATTTTTATTATAAATTTCTGTAAGCCTTATTAAATCTTCGTAATGATAATTGGGATAGGATTGGCCATATTCATTAACATAACCGCGTAAAATAGCATGGGCATAGTCGTTACCTTTTGAATGCACTTCCCAACCTCTGTAAATAAATGTATGTGAACTTTGAGCGGCGTGTACGGCGTTCATCATAACCGATAAATCGCCACTGGTTGGGTTTTTCATACCAACCGGTATACCTAATCCGCTGGCGGTTAAGCGGTGTAGTTGGTCTTCAACCGAACGTGCACCCACAGCAACATAAGCCAATAAATCGGATAAATACCTGTGGTTTTCGGGGTAAAGCATTTCGTCGGCACAAGTAAAACCTGTTTCAGTAATTGCTTTAATATGTAGTTTTCTAATTGCAATTAACCCATTAAGCATATCGGGCGCGGCTTCGGGATTTGGTTGATGTAACATACCTTTATAGCCTTCGCCGGTTGTGCGGGGTTTATTGGTATAAATGCGTGGAATAATAAAAATTTTATCTTTAACCTTTTCTTGAACTTCACGCAATCTTGTAATATATTCTAAAACAGAATCTTCCCTATCGGCAGAACAAGGGCCAATAATAAGTAATAATTTATTGATTTTGCCCGCAAAAATATCTTTAATTTCTTTTTCGTGTTCGGCAACGATATTGGAATATTCTTTATTTAAAGCATATTTATTTTTAATTTGAGCAGGAACCGGAAGTTTTCGGGTGAATTCCATTTCCATAAAAATCAACTCCTAAATATTTTTATCAAACAGTTTTCTTCGTTTTGTAGAAAGCCGCATCATATCTTTTATTCCGTTTGAATTATCGGTCTTAATATAATTTTTCAACTTATCAAAATCAGATATAAATAAATCCATCATACTTAATAATTGTTCTTTATTAAGCAAAAATAATTCTGACCACATATTTTCATTTATATTGGCAATTCTTGTTAAATCTCTAAATGAATCTCCGGTGTAATCTTCAAGGTTTTCCGCTTGATTGCAGGTCATTAAGCAAATGGCAATACAGTGGGTTAATTGTGATAAAAATGCAATCATTTGGTCGTGTTTTTCAGGTGTTAATTCAGAAATTTTTGAAAAATTTAAAATTTCGCCAATGTCTTTACAAATATTTATTGCATTTTGGGTGTTATCTGCTGTTGGTACTACAATATAGTTAGCGTTAATAAAAATATTTTCATCACTGTTTTCTACACCATATACCTCTCGCCCTGCCATTGGGTGAGCAGCAATAAATTCAACATTATTTTTCAACATAGAATTTATTTTATAAATTACCGCACCTTTAATACCCGTAACATCGGTGATAATAGTGCCTTCTTTAATTAAACTGCCATAATTTTTTATCCAGTTAACAAACACCTGTGGGTAAAGTGCAAAAATTATTATATCGGCTTCTTTAATTAAATCTTCATCAACAAAATCGGCGCCTTTGTCAATTACATTGTTTTTTAATGCATAGTTAATAGAATCAGCATTATCGGAAATTGCCGAAACATAATAACCCGCTTTTTTAAGGCCTTTAGCATAACTGCCGCCCATTAAACCTAAACCAATTATTAAAAATTTTGTATTACTTTTAATTGTCATTTAAAACTACTCCAACCCCTAATTTTTTAATAAATTAAAAAATTGTGGGAAACTTTTATTAACTGCCTCGGCTCCAATAATGGTGCCGCCAAACATAGTACACAGCACACTTAACGACATAACAATACGGTGGTCGTTATGGCTGTTTAAAATTTCGTTTGGTTTATGCAATTTTGTGTTTAAAACAGTAACTTTATTTTCTTCTATAATAAGTTTAGCACCAAACTTTTCAAGCTCTTTGGCCATACATTCGGCACGGTTGCTTTCTTTAATTTTTAGCCTTGCCGTATTAGAAAATACTGCTCCGCCTTTAAAAGCGGCTACTGTGAATAAAACAGGTGCTAAATCGGGACAATTTGATAAATCTAATTCTTCATTATAACCGTTAACAATTTTATTAAAATAATCGTAAAAAATTTTATCTCCTTGTAGACTATTCTCGTTTAAGCCTTCAATTAAAACATCGCCACCAAAGACATTTAACGCCTCAAAAAAGGCAGCGTTTGAATAATCTCCCTCTACGAAAACATTGCAGGGTGAATATTTTTGCCCACCTTCAACAAATATTTCATTATCAGATAGCCATTGGGCATTTACGCCAAATTTTTTTAAAGCGCTTATTGTTAAATTAATGTATGAACGGCTTTCGATATTTTTCGTTATAATTATTTTTGATGAGTTTTTAAGCAATGGTAAAGCGAACAAGAGGCCACTAATAAATTGGCTGCTAACATTACCCGGAACGAAATATTCGCGGCTTTTTAAAATTCCGTTTAAAACAATTTTATTTTTATGTAATGAACAGTCAATATTATCTTGTTTAAAAATCTCTTCATAAACAGTAAGAGGCCTTGAAAACAGATATTCAGAACCAGACAGCGTAACTTCTGTTCCTGTTAAAAGGGCTAATGGAATAAAAAACCTCAAGGTGCTGCCACTTTCGCGGCAATTAGCAGTAACTTTACAATTAACAGAATTAAAATTAATTCCGTTAATTTCAATATAATCATCATTAATTTTATAAGTAGCACCAAAGGCTGAAATGCAATCTAATGTGGCTAAAATATCTTGAGAAAGTTCTATATTATATATTTTGCTAAAGCCATTGCAAAGTGCCGCACAAATTAAAAGCCTGTGAGCCATGCTTTTAGAAGGCGGCGCAGTAATTTTACCACTTGCCTTTGAAATATTTATTATAGCGTTCACTATAATTCTCCTAACAAAAATAATTTATAATTTTTTGGGCCGTTTCTTCAATATCAGTAACCGGCACAATAACATCACATGTGTTATTATAAATATTAATTCTCTCGTTATAGCATTTAATAATTCCCTGTTTTGTGTTAGCAAGAGGACGGTCGGCGGTTGGAATAAGTTCATCTAAACTGCGATTTAAAAAGAACACCTTTCCATTTTGTTTTAAATTAATAATGTTTTCATTATTAAGTACAGCTCCGCCACCTGTAGAAATAATAACACCGCTTAGTTTTGAAGTTTCATAAATAACATTGGATTCAATGTTTCTGAATTTTTCTTCGCCAAAAGTTTTAAAAATTTCGGTAATAGATTTATTTAACTTTTTTTCAATTAGGGTGTCAGTATCGTAAAATTTTCGGCCGGTAATTTTTGCTATTTGTTTGCCTATTGTTGATTTTCCACTGCCCGGCATACCGGTTAAAACTATATTCATTTTATTATTAAATATATCGTTATAAATTGAATTT
This sequence comes from Clostridia bacterium, assembly GCA_017439765.1. GTDB lineage: Bacteria > Bacillota > Clostridia > Oscillospirales > Acutalibacteraceae > SIG565. Next base: position 50,753 of record JAFSIN010000056.1, read on the forward strand.
GTTAATTCCGGCTTATAGGTGGTATCTAAAAAAAGTTCACCTGCTCTAACAGCTTGTGCCACCAACATATACAGCCCGCCAAAAGCTTTTAAACCTAAAGCTTCGGCTTCTTTAATTAAACGAGTTTTTAAAGGATTATAAATTAAATCGAACACACATTCTAAGTTTTTAAAATTATGCAGGTTAATTGGTGTGTTATTATTTTCTGGGAACATACCAACGGGGGTTGCGTTGAAAATTATTTGTGTGTTTGGATATAAAATGTGGGCATTGTCATAATTAACTTGGTTTCTGTCAGGCGTTCTGCTAACCTTTATAATTTCTTTTGCATTAAGATTTTTTAATACCGTGAAAATTGTATTAGAAGAACCACCTGTGCCAAGAATAAGTACATTTTTGTCTTTAATATTTACGCCTGATTTATTTATTAAATCAATAATTCCGTTATAATCAGTGTTATATCCAAACAACTTATTATTTTTATTTACAATGGTGTTAACAGCGCCAATTTCTTTAGCATTGGCATCAATATAATCTAAATACGGCATTACTTGTTGTTTATACGGAATAGTAACATTAATGCCTTTAAAATTGCGCGATTTAATAAATTTTTCTAAATCATCTTTATTAATTTCTTTAAGGGTGTAATCATAATTGCCAATTTTGGCGTGTACTTGAGTTGAAAAACTATGACCTAATTTTTCACCAATTAAGCCGTATTCCATAAACTTACCCCCTTAAATTAAATTTTGTATTTCGTTATTAGGAATCTCCTCAATAGAATATTGGCCAACGTTATAAACTTTTATGACCGAAACAGTTTTGTTGCCCGATTTTTTATCGTGCAACAAAGCAGCTTTTGCCTTTTCGGCATCAAAATTCACAGTTAAAGGCAGACCAACCTTATTTAAAACATTAATTAATCTGCTTTTAACCGAATCTGAGCACATTTTCAGCATTCCCAATGCTACACATTCGCCGTGGTATAATTCGCCGAATTTTACACTTTCTATAGCATGGCCAACCGTGTGTCCGAAATTTAAAATTTTGCGCAGATTTTGCTCTTTTTCATCTTGTTCCACAACTCTTTTTTTAATATTTAAAGAGCGGATAATAATTTCATCTAAACATAAAAACGGGTCATTATTTTCAAAAATTTCAAACAAATCTTTATCTGACGTAAGTGCCATTTTAATTGACTCGGCCATACCGTTAGTAATTTGCCTTTTGGGTAATGTTTTTAAAACATTAGGATCAATTAAAACAAATTTTGGCTGATAAAAAGCTCCAATAATATTTTTTATCCCCTCAAAATTAACGGCAACCTTGCCACCAATCGAAGAATCTACCTGAGATAACAAGGTTGTGGGTATATTATAAAAATCTATACCCCTTTGGTAAACCGCTGCAGCAAAGCCGGCTAAATCACCAACAACACCACCGCCAACGGCAACAACACAATCTTGCCTGGTAAAATTATTGTCAAGCATAGTTTTTAAAAGTTTTTCTAAACATTTAAAACTTTTGCTGTTTTCGCCTTGAGGTAAACAAACAACAAAGCCTTCTTTGCTTAGTTTTAAAATTGTGTTTGAATATTGTGATGGCACACCGTCATCGGTAACAATTAATACCTTGCGGTTTAAATTTAAAAATTTATCTGCTTTATTTAATGTGTCGCGTTCAACATTAACACAATAACTTTGTGCACCTAAATTTACATTAATAACCATAATATACCGCCTATTTTAAATCAATATGATTATAAAAAGTTCCAACAACCTTTAATTTATCGCACAATGGAGATAACTCTTTTAACATATCCTGTCCATTTTCTGTGTATAAATTGCCTTCAACTTCAACATAAAAATAATATTGCCATAGTAAATCTTTAAGTGAACGGCTGCGCAAAGTGCGCATATTAAAGCCATATTTACCAATTATGTTAATGGCTTTTGCCAAAGCGCCTGCATCGTTTCTAACAGCAAAAACTAAAACCGAATGGTTGTCGGGTTTATTTACGGTTTTAATGTGTTGAGACCTTGAAAGCACAGCAAAACGTGTTGAGTTTTGGTGGCATTCGTTAATGTTACTGTCAAGCACATCTAAACCGTATATTTCGGCAGTTTCTTGGCTTGCAATGGCTGCAACCGATTTATCGTTCATTTTGGCAACTAATTGTGCAGCTTTTGCTGTATTTTCACACAGCTGGGCATTTAAATTATGTTGCTTTATGTAAGTGTTGCATTGTTCTAAGGCTTGAATGTGGCTTATAACCTTTTTAATGTCGGAAATTTTTGAGTTTTTAACACCTAATAAATTTTGTGAAACCGATAATTCGTATATTCCGTTAATGTAAAGGTTTCCGTTAAAAATTAGATCCATAACGGTGCCAACTTCTCCGGCAGAACTGTTTTCAATCGGCAAAACTGCGCAATCACATTCGCCATTAACAACAGCTTCATAAGCTAAGTTAAAATTTTGAAAAGCAACCCTGGTGCTTTCAGGAAAAATTTTGCCCGATGCAATATGGGCGAATGCGCCCTCAACGCCACTGTAAGCAATTTTCATGCCGTTTAATAACGTGTGTTGATAAAGACGTGATATTTTCATGACATCGCGCATAAAATTAACATAATAGCCTTTAATTTCTTCATTATTAATGTAATTAGAATTATTAAGAATAATGGCTTCTTCCCTATTTTTATCTAAAATAGGAAGTCCTTTTTCTTTTTTGTAATTGGCAACGGCTTTTGAACAATTCATTCTTTGCTCAAAAAGTTCAGCCATTTCTTTATCAATTTTATTAATTTTTTCGCGCTCTATATCAAGGTTGTTCATTTATTTCTCCTTAAAATATAAATTTGCCAATTTTTCAAATGCAGGTAAAGAATTTTCGATTTGTTTGGTTGAAACACAATAAGAAATTCTAACAAAACCTTCAATTCCAAAACTATCACTCGGCACTAACAATAATTCAAACTTTTTAGCCGCCTCGCAAAATTTATTAGCATCACTGTCGGGTGATTTTACAAACAAATAAAATGCTCCGTCGGGTTTAATAACTTCAAAACCAAAGTTTGTTAATGCGCTATATAAAATATTGCGGTTTTTTTCATAAATTTCTATATTAGCGGTTTTACCTAAACAATTTGGTATAATTTTTTGAAAAATGCTGGGGGCGCAAACATAACCAAGAGCACGCCCTGCACCACAAAC
>JAFSIN010000001.1 GCA_017439765.1 Clostridia bacterium
AACGAGGTGGATGTGGTAGTTACCGACCAAAAACCTTCGGAACGCTGGGTAGAACACTTTAAAAACAATAATGTAGAGTTAATATATTAAAACAAAAAAGGACGTTTATATGAAAATTTTAGTTATTAATGCAGGCAGTTCTTCGCTTAAATATCAGCTTTTTAATATGGAAAACGGCTCAGTTTTAGCAAAAGGTAATTGTGAGCGCATTGGTGCCGGCGGCACTGTAACCCACAAGCGAGATGGTCTTGAAACCTACTCGGCCGAGGTGGATTTACCCACCCACGAAGAAGCTCTTTCTTTAGTATTAGAACTTTTAGTAAGCGAAAAATACGGCGTTATAAGCAGCATTGAAGAAATTGATGCCGTTGGCCACAGAATTGCCCACGGTGGCGAAAAATATAAAAAATCCACACTTATTGATGACGAAGTAATTGCATATTTAGAAACAATAGTGCCGATAAACCCACTGCACGGCCCACCCGCCATTAAGGGCATTAAGGCTTGCAAAAGGTTAATGAGCAAAACGGTGCAGGTTGGCGTTTTCGATACATCTTTTTATTCTCAAATGGAAGATTTTCGCACAATATATGCCATTCCTTACGAATTTTATACCGAACATAAAATTCGCCGTTATGGCTTTCATGGCACTTCGCACCGCTATGTTGCTGCTAAGGCAGCCGAACAATTGGGCAAGCCTTTAAATGAACTTAAAATTGTTACCTGCCACTTGGGTAACGGCTCTTCTATAACTGCGGTGGATGGCGGCATTGCCATAGATACCTCAATGGGCTTTACCCCGCAAGAGGGTGTGCCAATGGGTACCCGCAGCGGCACCATTGACCCAACCGTTATTCCCTATATTATGAAACTTAAAAATCTAAATGCTTCCGAGGTGGAAGATTTAATTAATAAACAGTCGGGTCTTTTAGGTGTCAGCGGACTTTCGAACGATGCCAGAAATGTGTCTGAAGCCGCAAAACAGGGCAACCCACGTGCTCAACTGGCCATAAAAATGTTGGCTAACAGCATTAAAAAATATATTGGCAGCTATATTGCCGAAATGAACGGTATTGATGTTCTTGTGTTTACTGCAGGCATTGGCGAAAACGATGATGAAATGCGCAGTATGGTTTGCAGCAATATGGATGTTTTTGATATTAAAATAGATGAAGAAATAAATTCTAACATACCCCGTGGTTCAGGGGCCGATATTACGGCCAAAGGTGCCAGGGTTAAAACCTTGGTTATACCCACTAACGAGGAGTATATGATAGCTCAAGATACAGCAAAATTTTGTTAAGGAGTGAACAAAATGGCCAATATTTCCGAGGCGGAAATCCGCCAGGTAGTAAGTCAGGTTTTAAATAAAATGCAGTCGGCCGCGGCCACAAATTACGACAGCACACATTACGGAACTCGTAAGTTTGTGGGTATCTTTGCCGATATGAACGACGCCATTGAAGCAGCAGGCGCAGCCTATAGGGCTGTTCGTGCAATGTCGGTGGAAAAACGAGAAGAACTTATAACCGAAATTCGCCGTTTAACCCGTGCCGAAGCCGAAATTATGGCTGCTTTAGGTGTTGCCGAAACCGGTATGGGCAGGGTAGCTCATAAAACCGCCAAACACATTTTGGTGGCCGACAAAACCCCGGGAACCGAAGATATTGTTTCTAACGCCAAAACAGGCGATAATGGTTTAACATTAGTTGAAATGGCTCCGTTTGGTGTTGTTGGCGCAATTACACCAAGCACCAACCCAAGCGAAACCGTTATTTGCAACAGTATTGGCATGATTGCCGCAGGCAACGGTGTTGTGTTTAACCCACACCCTAACGCCATTGCAACTTCAAACTATGCAGTCGACCTTGTTAACCGTGCCTCTAAGGCGGTTGGCGGGCCCGAAGTTTTGGTTTGCTCTATGGTTAAACCTACGCTCGAATCGGCCGCTGTTATGCAGTCGCACCCGGCAGTACGTCTGCTTGTTTGCACAGGCGGTCCCGGTGTTGTTAAGGCAGTGCTTTCTTCGGGCAAAAAGGCTATTGGCGCAGGCGCCGGTAACCCCCCCGTTATTGTTGATGACACCGCCGATGTTAAAAAAGCAGGCAAAGATATTATTGATGGTTGTACTTTCGATAATAACCTGCCCTGTATTGCCGAAAAAGAAGTTTTTGCATTTAGAAATATTGCCGATGAACTTATTTCGTCTATGCTTAAAAACGGCGCATATTTAATAGATTCTAAACAAGCAGAACAGTTAGCCGCCATAGTTTTAGAGGAAAAGAAGGATAAATCCGGCCGTGTGCGCAAGGTTATAAGCCGTAATTGTGTTGGCCGTGATGCTAAAGTTTTACTTGAAAAAATTGGTGTTAATGTAAGTGATGATATTCGTTGCATTATTTGCGAAACAAATTTTGAACACCCCTTTGTGCAAGAAGAACTTATGATGCCTATTTTACCAATTGTTAGGGTTAATAATATAGACGAAGCCATTGATTTAGCCGTTAAGGCCGAGCATGGTAACCGCCACACAGCACACATGCATTCCAAAAATATAGATAATTTGTCTCGTTTTGCCCGTGCTGTAGAAACCACAATATTTGTTAAAAACGCACCATCTTATGCCGGAATTGGTTTTGGTGGCGAAGGTCATGCAACATTCACTATTGCAGGCCCCACAGGCGAGGGTATAACTTCGGCTCGCAGTTTTACAAGGCAACGCCGCTGCGTTATGGCCGACAGTTTCCGCATTATTTAGTTTATCAAGGAGTGAATTATATGGCATACGATGCCGCATTGGTGGCCGAAATTGTAAACCGAGTTATGAACGAATGCAAAAATGTAACCGTGCAAGATAATAATTTGGTACCGGTTGGCGTGTCTAACCGCCACATACATTTAAGTGCCGAGCATTTAGAAATACTTTTTGGCAAAGGATACCAATTAACACCAATCAAAGACTTATCCCAACCAGGGCAATTTGCCTGTAAAGAGCAATTAACAATTATTGGTCCATCACTCCGTGCAATAGAGGGCGTAAGGGTATTAGGACCTGTCCGTAAGGCCTCACAGGTAGAAATTTCGCGTACCGATTCCTTTACCCTTAAGGTAAAACCGCCAGTGCGTGAATCGGGCGATATTGCAGGCTCGGCACCCATTACCATAATTGGCCCAAAAGGCACCGTAAATTTAACCGAGGGCTGTATTATTGCTAACAGGCACATACATATGAGTGAGCAAGAAGGTGCAGCATTTGGCCTTAAAGATGGAGATTTTGTTACTGTAGAAGCTAATTCCGAACGCCGCACAACATTTTACGATGTTCAGGTGAGGGTTAACAAAGCCTTTAGTTTAGAAATGCACATAGATACCGACGACGCCAACGCCGCAGGTATAGGCAATGGTTTTAAGGTTAAAATAATTAAATAACAATAAACCCTGTTAAGATTATTTCTTAACAGGGTATTTTTTCTTTACAAATACAAAGCGATATGTTATACTAAAAATGAACTAAATTTATAAAAAACATTCATTTTAGGAATATTTATATAAAAATAGGCGGTATTTATAGGCATGGAAATAATAAGAGCAGTTATTGAAGAAAATAAGGCGAATTTTAATAGTGAAAATGTATTATTAATTGTAAATGAAGGCGAAATTGCCGTTACAATAGGCGGTAGGGTCTTTGTTTGTGGTGATAATACAGCGGTGCTTCTAAATGCAGATGACATTGTAAATATTAATACATTTAAAAATAACTCAAAATTTACCGCAATTAATTTTAAAAGCAAAGGCAACAATGCTAATTTTAATAATTTGGTTTTTTATAATTCTTTTGAAAAAATAATTTCAGAAGAAATAAGGTCTATTATTATAAAAAATAACAATAATATTAATAAATTATCGTTATTGGCTCAATTATTTGTTTTGGAGATAGAAAACGCTTTTTCGGCCGAGTTTGTTCGCTTAGAAAATAAAAGCGCCTTAATATTTTCAAGGTCTGTTGACCTGCTTAATAAAAATGCAAGGGGTAATATTTCGGTTTCTGAATTAAGCGGTTTGCTAAACACGCCGGTTTCCACCTTAAAAAGAATATTTTTTAAATATGCCGGAATGGGCGTTCATGAATATTTAACCTGCCTTAAAATTAATATTGCCAAAGAGTTATTGTTGCAGGGTTTAAGCATTGCCGATGTAGCCGAGCAAACCGGTTTTAATAACCAAAATTATTTTTCTTCTGCTTTTAAAAGGCAAACAGGCGTATCACCTAAAGATTACGCTAAAAATAATGGCACTACAAAACTCGTTCGTAAATCAAAACCAAAAGCGAAGCATAAAAATGATATGCCAAGTTATTTATTATAACTAAAATTATAAAAAATAAAATATAATCTACAAAATTATAAAAACGGCTCATAATTGAGCCGTTTTTTAATCGAATGCAAGCCCAAAATAGTTCGGGCTTTTTATTTTTGTGAGCGGGCAAAACATTGCAAAGGGTTTCGCATTTCCTTTGGTTCTTATATAACCTTTTTTGCAACCTAATGTGAAAACGATTTGCGGTAATAGGTTTGTATCTCCTAAAAATTCGACGGCGTTTAAAACGCCATCTGTTATATTGGCTGCCATAACAAAGTTTTCGCCTGCATAAAAATCCACTTGGGTTTCTAAGAAATTTAAATTTTCATCTTCCTGTATTACGTCTTGGCTTTTTAAAAATTGTTTTCTAAACGCCGTAAAATTATTTTTATCAATTTTATTAATTGTTATTTTTTGGCCTTGCGGCATAACCTCGTTTTCGGTTATAAAACAGGCGGTTTTAAAGCCCTGCTTTTCATAAAAGTCGAACAGACTTTCACTGCCCGGCACTAAAACTGCGCCGGCATATCTGTTTTGTTTTAAATGGTTTAATGTGTTTTTTAAAAGCAGACTCGAATAACCTTTGTTTTGTTGCTCTTTAACGGTGGCAACCGCATAAATATAGGCAATTTTTTGCTTATTAAGATAACAGTTAAACCAATATAAAACCGAAATTATTTTTTCGTTTTCTGTAATACAGCGGCACCTTTGCGGGCAGAAGGCGGTGTTAAAAAACGAATTAATAAATTCGCCGCTGTCGCCGAAGGCGTTTTGCCAAATGTTTTTAAGTTCGGGAATTTGGCTAATTTGTGGGTTTTTAATATTCATAATCATCATCTTTTAAACAGGCCCAACATTTTTCAACCATATGGTGTGGTTTATAACTAAGCTTGGATTTTCTAAGTCCCTCTATTCCCATATCATCTTCACGGTTTAAAAATTCAATTTCGGGCAAATTTTTTCTTATATATTTTGCAAATTCGCAGTTTATTGCGGCATAGGCACCTTCGGCCCCGGGAAGCGCTTTTTCAAAATGCACATCTACAGTGTTGTGCGAAATTTTGCTGCCCATGGTTATAGCCAAGACAGTTTCACCATTAAAAAGCACTAACCCAAAAATACCAAGGTTTTCCCTGTTCTCAAGCGCTTTTTTAATGGCTACTTTTTCCATTAAAAAATCACTTTTACTGTTTTCAGATTCGTTTTTAATGTACCATTCCTCAACCATTTTTTTAACGGCATTGGTGTTTGAAGCATTAATTTCCTCTATTCTAAAATTAGGGAATGTTTGCAAAAATTTGTTGTAGTGGTTACGCTTGGAATGGTATTTTTTGCCCTTTAAATCGGCTAAATCGTTAATGTCGTAAACATAATCGAAACCACCCATGTCGCAGTGGTAGTGAAATTTATTTGGGTATAATTCTTCCAATAAATCTTTATCGTTTTTTAAAAGTCCGGTTATTCTGCAGGGGATTCCGCGTTCTTTGGAATCTGCAATAATGGCGTCAAGCACGGGTTTTTTGTCGCCGTTTCCCACGGGGAACGGATAAACGGTTTGTCGATTGAACTGCGAAAATAAAACAAGATGGTCGAAAATAAATGCAGCCTTTTGCCTACCCCATAAAAACAGGTTGGCAAAGGAATATTCGCAGCCGCGTTCGGTGCCACCGAATAAATATTTATTAAAATAATTGCGGCTCTCAGGGCAAATAGGTTTAAAATCTATCATTTTTATATACCTTAAAATTATTTAATTTCTTCAAAATCTTGGGCGCCGTGTTTGCAAATTGGACAAATATAATCGGCAGGCAGAGTGTCGCCTTCGTAAACAAAGCCACATATTTTACAAACGAACCCTTTTTTATTTTTAGTTTCGGGTTGCGGTTTAACATTTTGTGTGTAATAAGCGTAGGTTATAGATTCGGTTTCGTTTAAAATTTTAGCCTCGGTAATGCGGCAAATAAACATACCGTGGGTGCCAAGGTCAATATATTGCTCGGTTTCGAGCGATAAATAAGAGTTTATATAGTCGGGAAGCACCGCAAGGCCGTTTGAGGAATATGCTGGTGTAATTTCTTGGAATTTATTGGTGGTTCGCCCGCTTTTAAAACCAAAAGTTTCAAAAATTTCAAAAGGAGTTTGGGTGTTTAAACAGTTAACATTCATTTTGCCGGTTTGTTTTATAATGTGGTGAGAATAAGAATCTTTATTAATAGTAACGGCAACGCGGTTGGGCGAGTTGGTAAGTTGTGAAACTGTGTTTACAATAAGGCCATTGTGTTGTTCTTCGGTTTTGCAGGTAACAACATAAAGGCCATAACCTATATTAAAAAGTGCCGAAAAATCGGTAGATTCTTTTTGGCTATAATCTTTGGTGAGTTCTGATGCCAGGTCCTCTAACTCTTTAAAACTTTGACTGTTTAGTGCTGAAAGAATGGTAACATTATTTTGGCAGAAATTAATGTTTTTGCATTTTTCAAGCATTGTTGCCATTGTTTTATTGGCGGTGGGCGCCCAACTTCCGTTTTCTATAAGGGCCACCGTTTTATTTTGAAAATCACGCTCTGACAGGTGGTTTAAAAATTCCCTCATAAAAGGGAAAATTCCGTTGTTGTATGTTGTGGTGGCAAGAACTAATTTGTTAAACCTAAAAGCAAGAGATACGACTTCGTAAATATCGGTTCGGGCCAAATCGCATATTTTTACATTTTGGCAGCCACCCGACTTTAATAATTCGGCCAGTTGCAAGACCGCTTTTTTGGTGTTGCCATAAACCGAGGTATAGGCAATCAGCACACCGTCGGTGCAGGGGGTATAGGAAGACCAATTATTATATAGGTTTACATAATACTCTATATTTTCGGATAACACAGGGCCGTGCAATGGGCAAATTTTATTTATTTTTAAACCGCCTAATTTTTTTAAAAGGCTTTGCACCTGAGCGCCGTATTTCCCAACAATGCCAAAATAATATCTTGCGGCTTCGTCCTCCCAATGCTTGTTGGTGGCGGCAGAGCCGAATTTTCCGAAAGCATCGGCCGAGAACAAAATGTTATTATTTTCGTCATATGAAACCATAACCTCAGGCCAATGCACCATGGGGGCGGCATAAAAGGTGAGGGTGGTTTCACCAAGATTTAGGGAGTCGCCATTGGTTACCATAATACTTTTAAATTTAAAATCGGAGCCAAAATATTGCTCCATCATTTTAAAGGCTTTGGCCGAAGAAACTATGGCAGCATTTGGGTAGGTGTTAATAAAATTTTGAATATTGGCCGAATGGTCGGGTTCCATGTGGTGAATTATTAAATAATCGGGTTTACGGCCGCCCAAAACAGACCTAATATTATTAAGCCATTCGTTTGTAAAGCGGGCATCTACGGTGTCGGTAACGGCGATTTTTTCATCTAAAATAACGTAAGAATTATAACTTATGCCGTTAGGAACTTTATATTGACCTTCGAAAAGGTCTAAATCAGAGTCGAAAACACCAACGTATTTAATATTTTTTGAAATTTGCATAGCCGTTCTCCTTAAAATTTCGTAAAATTAGTATTACTTAAAATGTCCGAAATATAGCATATTTTTATTTGTGAGTCCACTGTGTCTATTTTAGCAAATTTCATTAAATTATTCAATTATTTTTTTGCAAAATAATGCGCCGTTGCTCTTGATTATATATAAAATTTATAGTATAATATTTTAGTATAATTTATTAAAATGGGAGTATGTGTTAATTTAATGCAAGATTATGCTATTTTTAACGAGCAACAAGTTTACATTGAAAAGGCAAAACCGTTGCTCGAAAATATATACGGCGCCCCAAAGGCCTGTGTTAACACCTTTGGTTGCCAACAAAATGTTAGCGATTCCGAACATTTTAAAGGAATGCTTAAGGCCATGGGCTACGAAATAACAGAAAATGTTGAAGAAGCCGATTTTATTTTGTTTAACACCTGCGCTGTGCGCGAGCACGCAGAAGACAGGGTTTATGGCAACATTGGCACCATAAAAAAACTTAAGGCTGCACGCAAAAACATTATTTTAGCGGTTAGCGGCTGCATGGCCCAACAAGAAATTGTGGCCAATAAAATTAAAAAAAGTTACCCGTATGTTGATATTGTTTTTGGCACACACAACATTCACCGTCTGCCCGAATTTATTTATAAAAGGCTTAGCGGCTCGGGCAGAATTTTTGAACGTTCCACCACCGTTACCGAAATTGTAGAGGGTATGCCCGTTTTGCGTGATAAAAGCGTTAAAGGGTGGCTGCCCATTATGTATGGTTGCAATAATTTTTGTACCTATTGCATAGTGCCGTATGTTCGTGGCCGTGAACGCTCAAGGGCCAGTGCCCAAATTATTAAAGAGGCCAAAGAAATGGTGGCGTCGGGCATAAAGGATATAACCCTTTTGGGCCAGAACGTAAACTCTTACGGTAAGGGGCTTAACGAAGATATTAACTTTGCGGGTCTGTTGCGAAAAATTAACGATATTCCGGGTGATTTCCGCATAAGGTTTATGACATCGCACCCAAAAGACTGCACCGAAGAACTTCTTACCACAATGAGCGAATGCAGCAAGGTTTGCAAACAACTGCATCTGCCGTTTCAGTCGGGCAGCAGCAGGGTGTTAAAGGCTATGAACCGCCATTACGACAGGCAAACTTATTTAAATTTAATTAAAAAGGCAAAGGCCTTAATGCCGGGCATTACCCTTACGAGCGATGTTATTGTGGGCTTCCCCGGGGAAACATATGCAGAATTTTGCCAAACCTTAAGTTTAATTAAAGAGGTTAGGTTTAATTCGCTTTTCACCTTTATTTTTTCACCACGGCCGGGCACTCCCGCCTGGAATATGCCCGACAATGTTTCAAGGGCCGAAAAGGGCAAATGGTTTAATGAACTATTATTAACCCAAGAACCAATTGGCAAAGAGTTAGAACAAGAAATGTTAGGCAAAGCATATAAAGTGCTTTGCGAAGAATTAGGCAAAGATGGCCAAATAATTGCCAAAACCGATGGCAACATTGCTGTGGAATTTAATGGTCCCGAAAGCCTTATCGGCAGCTTTGTTAACATAAAAATTACCGGTATAAACGGTGGGCTAAAAGCCACACTAATTTAAAAATTTAAGGAGAATAAATTATGACAGTTATTGAAGCAGCAAGAAAATTAGGCGCCGCCATTCAGGCAGACGAGGCTTATATTAAATATAACGAAGCCGTAAAAAAGAACGATGAAAACGAAGAACTTCAGGTTAAAATCAGCGAGTTCAATATTAAAAGAATGAACCTTGATAACGAACTTGCTAAAGAAGATTCTGAAAAAAATGAAGAAAAAATTAAAGCCTATAACGATGAATTAAGGGCTTTGTATGATGAAATTATTAAAAATCCGTTAATGGTTGAATTTAACAATGCAAAGGCCGGAATGGACAAGTTGCTTAGCGATGTTAACAGCATTATTATGATGTGCGCTCAGGGCAAAGACCCTGAAACCTGCGATGTTTCATCCTGCACGGGTAATTGTTCGGGTTGTTCGGGTTGTCATTAATAATCCGCTAAAATAACGGGAATGGGGGAACAAAATGGCTGAACTTTCGCCTATGATGAGGCAATATTTAGAGATAAAAAGCAACTACGAAGATTGTATTTTGTTTTTTAGATTGGGCGATTTTTACGAAATGTTTTTTGAAGATGCCAAGTTAGCATCGGAAGAGCTGGAGCTTGTGCTTACGGGCCGAGATTGCGGCTTGGAAGAGCGCGCCCCCATGTGTGGAGTGCCTTACCACAGTTGCGAAGGCTACATTGCCAAACTTGTGGAGCGTGGCTATAAAATTGCCATTTGCGAACAGGTTGAAGACCCTGCCGCCACCAAAGGCATTGTGAAAAGAGAGGTTGTTCGCATAATTACCCCTGGCACAGTGCAGGATAGTTCTATGCTTGATGAAGGCAAGAACAACTATTTGTGCGCAATAAAAATAGCCCCCGAAGGCTTTGGCCTATGCTTTACAGATGCCTCTACAGGTGAGTTGCAGGCCACCGATATTTGTGGTGAAAACACTCAAAAAAGGGTGGTGGACGAGCTTGCAAAGTTTAATCCCCGAGAAATTATTACCACCAAAGATATTGAAAACTTTAACAAAATTACCGATTATTTAGGGGGCAGAATAGGTTGTGTTTTAACCATTCGCCAAGAATCTTGTTTTGACATAACTAAAACTGAGCCTCTGATTTTAAGTCATTTTAACGCCGTTAGCATTAAAAAAATGGGCATAGAGCCTTTAAGTCCTGCTGCAGCGGCATTGGGCGCTTCTATAAACTATTTAACCGAGACCGCTGTTAACAATAAAACATCGGTAACCAAGGTTGATTTGTATACCGAAGACCAGTTTATGAAAATAGATTTAACATCGCTTAAAAACCTTGAACTTACCGAAACCATGCGGTTTAAATCGAAAAAAGGCTCTATTTTCTGGGTGTTAGATAAAACCAAAACGGCAATGGGCAGACGGCTTATGAAAAGTTGGATAGAAAAACCGCTTATGAGCATTGCCGAAATTGAAAAACGCCAAAATGCCACGCAAGAGCTGTTGTCAAACGCTTTTGTCAGGGGCGAAATTATTAATAATTTAACCTTAGTGCGCGATTTAGAACGCCTTATAACAAGGGTTGTTTCGGGCTCGGCAGGGGGCAGAGATTTAAGGGCTATTGCCTCTACATTAGAGGTTTTTCCTGCTATAAAAGAGTTGCTTGGTAATGCCGAATGTAAAGCCCTTAACGAAATCAATGAAAATATTGACATCTTGCCCGACATTTTAAATTTAATTAACTCTGCCATTGTTGAAGAACCGCCCTTCTCGGTTAGGGAGGGTGGAATTATACGCGATGGTTTTAATATGGAACTGGATGAACTGCGCGGTGTTGTTAAAAACGGCACGGGCTACATAACCAATATTGAGGCCCAAGAACGCGAAAAAACAGGCATTAAAAATTTAAGAATTCGCTACAACAAGGTTTTTGGCTATTACATTGAGGTTACAAATTCGTTTTTAGATAAAGTGCCCGAAACCTACATTCGAAAACAAACCCTTACTAATTGCGAACGCTACATAACCGAAGAACTTAAGAAAATTGAGTCGAGGGTGTTGGGTGCCAGTGAGCGTATTGCAGCCTTGGAATATGAAATTTTTACCCAAATCCGCAAAAAAACAGCCGAGCAAATAGAGCGCATACAACAATCGGCCGCGGCTATATCCAGGTTAGATGTTTTGTGCTCCTTTGCCGAGGTTTCGCTTGCTAACTCTTATTGCAGGCCTGTCATTAACACAAACGGTGTTATTAATATTAAGGCCGGCCGCCACCCCGTTGTTGAAAAGGTTATTAAAACGCCATTTGTTTCTAACGATACATATTTAGATTTAAAAGATGACCGTTGTGCCGTAATTACAGGTCCTAATATGGCAGGTAAATCGACATATATGCGGCAGGTTGCAATAATTGCAATTTTAACACAAATTGGTTGTTTTGTGCCGGCACAGTCGGCCAATATGTGTGTGGTAGATGCCGTGTTCACAAGGGTTGGCGCATCAGATGATTTAGCATCGGGGCAATCCACCTTTATGATAGAAATGAACGAGGTTGCCAATATAGTTAAATACGCCACTAAAAACAGCCTTTTAATTTTAGACGAAATTGGCAGGGGCACCTCTACGTTTGATGGTATGTCTATTGCCAAGGCGGTGTTAGAGTTTGCCGCCAACAAAAAAACTTTGGGCGCAAAAACCCTTTTTGCAACACATTACCACGAACTAACCGAGCTTGAAAGCAAATGCGAAGGCGTTAAGAATTACAATATTGCCGTTAAAAAACGTGGCGATGATATTATATTTTTAAGGCGCATTGTTCCCGGTGGGGCCGATGAAAGTTACGGTATAGAGGTTGCAAAATTAGCCGGTGTGCCCGAAAGCATAATTACACGCGCTAAAGCCGTTTTAAAAGAAATTAACGAAAACGGTGTGGTGCATTATAAAACCGCACCTAACACACAAAATTCTCAAATACCGCTTGAAAGTCTTGCGGCCGAGGATATTTATAACGAATTAAAATCTATAGATGTAGATACCCTAACACCTATAGAAGCAATGAAGATTTTATATAATTTAGCCGAAAAGGCAAAATCAATTTAAAGAAAGGAATGCCGTTATGCCGAAAATTAATGTTTTACCTAAAAATATTTCGGAGCTTATTGCAGCCGGCGAGGTTGTAGAACGCCCATCGGCCGTAATTAAAGAGCTTGTGGAAAATTCGGTAGATGCAGGCGCCACCGAAATTACCGTGGAAATAAAACGCGGCGGCATAACCTATATGTCGGTGCGCGATAACGGCTCGGGCATATCCCGCGAGGATACCCCAACGGCATTTTTGCGCCACGCCACCAGCAAAATTAAATCGGCATCCGACTTAGACAGCATTGGCACATTGGGCTTTAGGGGCGAGGCCTTAGCGGCTATATCGGCGGTGTCTAAAACCGAGATTATAACCCGAACAAAAAACAGCCCAATAGGCACCTATTTTAAAGTTGAGGGCGGCATGCAGTCTATACCCGAAGATATTGGCTGTGATGTTGGCACACTAATTGTTGTTAAAGATATTTTTTATAATACCCCCGCCCGTATGAAGTTTTTGAAAAAAGATGTTTCCGAAGGTAATAGTGTAGCTGCGGTTATTGACCGCCTTGCGCTTTCCCACCCCGAAATTGCCTTTAAATTTATTAGAGATGGCAAACTTTGCCTTGCTACTTCGGGCGACAATAACCTAAAAAATGTTATATATTCGGTTTTAGGCCGTGATTTTGCCGCCTCACTTTTGCAGGTTGATTCCGAATCCGACGGCATAACCGTTAAGGGATTTGCTTGCAAACCTGTTTTTTGCAAACAAAACAGAAACGGCCAGTTCTTCTTTTTAAACGGCCGTTTGGTGCTTTCTAAAACGGCGGCTGCCGCATTAGAACAGGCCTATAAAAATTCGGCTATGGTGGGCAGGTTCCCTTGTTGTGTGCTGCAAATAGAAATGCCGTTTAACATGGTTGATGTTAATGTGCACCCCGCAAAAACCGAGGTTCGCTTTGCCGACGAACGCAGGGTTTTTGGCGCCATTTATTATGCCGTAAAAAATGCGCTTGAAAAGGGCGATACCCGCCCCGAAATTAAAACAAAACCATTTAACCCATATGCACCGCAAAAAAGCGAGGATTATGTGCAATCGACCTTAAATTTAGAACAGACCGAGCCGCCAAAAACTGCCGAGGTTAAATATAATTTCACTTTAAACCAAGAGAAAATATTGCCAAAAATGCAAAGCAGCCAAGAGGTTGTTTATTTTAACAGCAACCACGAGCCTGAAGAAATTAAACCGCAAGTTACAACCCCCGAAACCGAGGTTTTAGAACACGAGCCCATAAAATTCATTGGCAGTGTTTTTAACACATATATAGTTGCCCAAATGGGAGATGCCGTATATTTTATTGACAAACACGCCGCACACGAAAGACTGTTGTTTGAGGAACTAAAAACCCGTGAGCAACCTGTGCAAAACTTGTTAACCCCAATAAGTGTGGCGCTAACTAAAGAGGAATATTCGGTAATAATTAATAATGCCGACTTAATTTCTGAAAAGGGATTTGATATTGAAGATTTAGGCTTTGGCGCCGTAATAGTGCGCGCCGTGCCGGCTATATTAAAAAATGCCGATATACCCTTGCTTGTAACCGAAATTGCTGAAGAACTTTCAAAAAAATCGGTTTTAAACATAGAATCTATCGGCGATATTTTACACACTGCCGCCTGCAAGGCCGCCATAAAGGGCGGTAGCCAAAGTTCCGATTTAGAGCTTAAGGCGCTTGCCGAAAAAATACTTAAAAACAACCAAATTATGTATTGCCCCCACGGCCGACCTGTTGCCTTTAAGGTAACCAAAAAAGAACTTGAAAAACAGTTTGGCCGACTGGGTTAAAATAAGGAGTAATATAATGCCGAAAATACCATTAATAGCAGTTGTGGGCCCAACAGCATCGGGCAAAACGGCACTGGCTGTAGAAATTGCAAAAATTAAATCGGGCGAGATTGTTTCGGCAGACTCAATGCAAATTTATAAGGGTATATCCATAGCATCGGCCGCACCCACCAAGGCCGAGATGCAGGGCATACCCCACCATATGTTCGAGTTTTTAAACCCCGAGCAAAGCTATTCGGTTGCAGATTATGTAAACCGAGCAAATTCGGTTATATCCGATATTTATAGCCGAAACAAACAGCCAATTATAGTTGGTGGAACAGGGCTTTATGTAAACTCACTTACATTCGGTATAAATTTTACCGAGCAACCCGTAAATTTAGAGTTGCGCCAAAAGTTAGAGCAAGATTACGATTTATTAGGCGGGCAAGAAATGCTTAACCGCTTAAGTGTTTTTGACCAGGTGGCAGCCGCCAGACTAAACATTGCCGACAAACGCAGAATTGTTAGGGCTTTTGAAATTTTTGAAACCACCGGCATCACCGTTACCGAGCAAAACAGATTATCACGCACTGCGCCTTCGGTTTACGACACAACCTATATTGGAATAACCTATAAAAACAGGGAACTGCTTTATGAAAGAATTAACAAAAGGGTAGATGTTATGTTACAAAACGGCTTAATAGAAGAGGCCGAAACAACCCTTAATTTGCCTTTGGGCACAGCCGCCGCACAGGCAATAGGGCACAAAGAATTACACGCATATTTTAAAGGCGAAAAAGATTTGCAAGAGGCAGTGGAGGATTTAAAACGCTCTACCCGCCGTTATGCAAAGCGCCAATTAACTTGGTTCAGGCGCAACCCAGACATTAATTGGATTTATGCCGACGAAACTCAGAATTGTGTGGAAAGGGCCTTGGATATTATTAAAGAAAGGGAGCAAAAGCATGAAGAATAGGTTTGTTAGCACAACTGTTGGCATAATTCTTGCAATGTTTTTAGTTTATCAGCTTTTTGCTTCACTTTATAACCCCGTTACCACCGAAATTGTAACCCAGTTTTCCACCACCGACGGCATTAACATAACAGGTGTGATTATTAGGGAAGAAACGCTGGTTAAAAACAATAATTTAGGCACAATGCACTTTGAAATTGAGGATTCCGAACGGGTTTCTAAAGGCGGCGTTATTGCCAATATTTATGGGTCGGATAATCAGTCCCACGCCGCTACCGAGATTACAAAAATAACAAAAGAAATTAAAAATATTGAAGAAATTCAAAAATATAACGACCTTAATGCAATAGATTTGGAGTTAATTAATTCTAAAATATATGGTTCGCTTAACAATATAATTAAAACGGCGCATAATGGCAATTACACTAATGTTTCTGAACCAAAAGAAGAACTTTTGACCGTTATAAACCGCAAGCAAATTGCCACGGGTGTGGTTGTGGATTTTAGCAATCAATTAACCGAACTTAACAACCGCCTGAATCTTTTAAATTCACAGTTAGGCACACCTGTTGCCAGCGTTGTGTCTGAAAAATCGGGTTACTTTTTATCGGTAACCGATGGTTATGAGGGAATTTTAACCACCGACAAATTAGACCAAATTACCCCCGAATTTTTAGAGGGGCTTTCGCCCGAGAGCAACACCGATTCTTCGGTAATAGGCAAGTTGGTTTCGGATTACACTTGGTATATTGCGGCAAGCGTTACGGTAAATGAATCGCTGCAGTTTAAAGAGGGTGAAAACCTTAAAATTTTAACCAACATTAAAACCTGCCCCGAAATTAACGTTACGGTGGAGAGGGTTAATATGTCGCTTAATAACGAGCGTGCCGTTATTATATTTTCGTGCAACGAAATGAACAGTGAATTATCGCTTATAAGAACAAGCAGCATGACGGTTGTTAAAAACACCTATTCGGGCCTAAAGGTGTCAAGTTCGGCCTTAAGGTTTAAAAGCACGCAAGACCAAACCCCCGACGGTACCTATTCTGCCTCGACCGAAACGGGAGTTTATGTTGTGAATGGCATGACGGCCAAGTTTGTGCCGGTAAATATTGTTTATTCAACCGCAGGTTATGCGATATGCGAAGATGTTAAAAAAGACGGCAACCTAAAACTTTATGATGAAATTATTGTGAAAGGCAAAAATATATATGATGGAAAAATCATCGATTGAAATATTTAATCAAAATTATGAAGAAATAACCGAAAAAATTGCTTTAGCGGCTGAAAAATCGGGCAGAACAAGCAGCGATATTACCCTGCTTGCCGCAACAAAAACGGTGCCCGCAAATGTTATTAACCACGCAATAAGTTCGGGCATTACACATATTGGCGAAAACAGGGTGCAAGAATTTTTACAAAAAGAACCCGATTTAACAAAAAATGTTCACAAACATTTTATAGGCCATTTGCAAACCAATAAGGTTAAAGATATTGTGGGCAAGGTTGAACTTATACAATCGGTGGATTCCATTAAACTTGCTAAGGTAATTGCCGAGCAGTCCATTAAAAAAGGCATTATAACCGAGGTTTTGGCCGAGGTTAATGTTGGGCTTGAACCAAGCAAATCGGGCTTTATGCCCGACGCTGTTTTAGAGGCAGTTGACCAAATTTCTGAAATTAAGGGAATCAGCCTTGCTGGGTTAATGGCAATACCCCCTATTTGCGACAATTTGCAAAAAAATATACAATATTTTGACAAAATGTATAAACTGTTTGTTGAAATTAAAGACAAAAAAATATATAATAATATTAAAGTGCTTTCTATGGGTATGTCGGACGATTATGAAACCGCTATTTGCTGCGGTTCAAATATGATAAGGTTGGGCACAGCTTTATTTGGACGACGTAACTATAATATATAAAAAACAAGGAGTAAAAAAATGGGATTTTTAGATAGCGTTAAAAGTTTTATGAGCATTTCTCCCGACGATTTTGAGGATGAGACATTAGAAACCACCGAAACTAATCGTGGGAATGTTAATTATTTTGAAGAACAACCCAAAAAAAAGGAGCCACGCATTTTTGTGCCTGATAGAAAGGCTAAGGCGAACGCTCAAATAAATCCGCAAATGCAGGTTGTTTTGGTTCGACCCGACAGGTTCGACGATGTTACCGCTATTGCAGACCACCTGAATTTGCAAAAAAGCGTTGTGCTTAATTTAGAGGCTGCAAACCGCGAAACCTCTCGCCGAATTATCGACTTTTTAAGCGGTGTGGCTTATGCTAACGGCGGCAGCATTAGAAAGGTTGCAAACAGCACCTTTATGATTGTGCCGGGCGCAGTTGATGTTTTGGGCGAAACATTTTTAGATGATTTTTCTGAAAACAGCCTTTATTAATGGAAAATAACCTTTTAAAAGTCAGAGCAGAAAATTTAATAGAACACACCGCCAAAACAAATAAACCGCAGTTTTTTGGTTTTTTAAGCAAAGAAGAGGCTGCTTTTATAAAAAACATTAAAACCTCGGCGGTTGGTTTTGTGTTTTTTGGTGGGCACGAAAATGCCGAACGTTCGGTTTTAGGCGTTTTTCCAAATAACATAATCGCTAATCACAAAGCTTTTCCAATTACGGCCGTTACGGTTACTTTTAGGCCACAATACACACTAACCCACCGCGATTTTTTAGGTTCGCTAATGGCTTTGGGAATTAAAAGAGAAACCGTGGGCGATATTTTAATAGAAAACGGCAGAGCTGTAATATTTTTATTAACCGACATTAGCCGTTATGTTCTGACCCAGCTTGAAAAAATTGGCAGGGTGGGGGTGCAAATAAGCAGCGGGTTTACTTTGCCGTTGCCGGCCTCCCCAAGCCTTACAATACAAAGTACCACGGTGGCTTCACTAAGGCTCGACAATGTTGTGGCAGCCTTAACGGGTGGTTCACGCAGCAGAGCAGTAGAATTAATTAACAGTTCTTTAGTGTCGGTCAACTCGGTAATCGAGCAAAAAATTACCCTTAATTTGCAAAGCGGCAGTGCCGTAACGGTGCGCGGCTTTGGCAAGTTTTTAATAGAGGATGCCGGTGGAAACACCAAAAAAGGTCGCATTATTTTAAAATATAAAAAATATTAGGAGGATTTACCGCTATGCTATCGGCAAAAGATATTCGCGAGGTTCGTTTTGCAAAATCTGTAGGGGGCTACAAACAAGACGAGGTAGACAACCTATTAGATACTATTGAGGAGGATTATCTTCAATTTGATGACATTATTAAATCCCTTAACGAAAAAATTAGCAGCTTGAATGAAGAAATAGATGTTTATAAAAACTCGCAGTCAAGTTTACAAAATATTTTAATAGAGGCACAAAAATTGGCCGATAAAACCGTTGCCGACGCAAAAGAAAAGGCTGCTTTAATTATTAATGAGGCCAAATTAGCGGCAGATGCCGCCGCAGGCGAAGCCAAAAATATGTTGGACACATTCGACGCTAAGTTTTCACAGAAAAAACAAGAGGCCGAAAACGATTATGCTCAGCAAATAGAAAAGGCCGAAAGGCGCAAAGCAGCTGTCGAGGCAGCCACAGCCGACGCCGTAAAACGTCAGCAAGATTTGTTTAACAAAACAAAAATAGAAATTTCAAGTTTTAAAACCGAAATTACCGAGCTTTACAAAAAACACCTTGAATTAATTGCAAAAATGCCCGATTGTGTTGTAATGGATGCTGCCGAGGCTGCCGATGCCATAACCCTTATGGCCGATAAATCACCCGATTTAACACAGTTTTTACCCGAAAATAACAATAATGAATTAGAACAAGAGCAAGAAATTACCCCCGAAGATAAGGACGAGGGTTTTGCCTTAGAGCCCGAGGTTTTACAAAATAGTATATTCGAGCCCGAAGTAATAGAAGATGAAGAAATTGAAGAGGCCGGCTTTAAAAACAAGTTTTTCAGCCGTAACAAATAATATCTCGGAGGAATAGTTTTGTTAACATATATATTAGCGGGAGTTTGCTCGCTTGTGTTTTTAATTATTGACCGAATAACAAAAATTAACATTGAAAATACCCTAAAACTTGGTGAGAGCAAAGAATTTTTACACGGCTTTTTAAATATTTTTTATGTGCACAATAATGGCGGCGCATGGGGAATTTTGGCCGGTTACACCTGGGTTTTGTTGGCCGTTACAGCCGTTATAATGTTAATTGGCGTAATGCTGCTTGTGTGCAAAGGCAGCAAAGACCCGTGGCTTTTTTGGTCAATATCGTTAATACTGTCGGGCGGAATAGGTAATATGTATGACCGCATTTTTAATAATGGCCTGGTAATAGATTTTTTACAGTTCGATTTTTGGCAGAGTTTTCCGGTGTTCAATGTTGCCGATTGTGCAATAGTTTTGGGTTGCGGTGTGTTAATTGTTTATTTTATTTTAGACACCGTGCGTGATAACAAACGCCGTAAAACAACATAGAATAATGAAAACAACTAATATTATTGCCGAAAACGAATCACCCAAAAGGTTAGATGCCTTTTTGGCCGAAAACCTTTCGGTTACACGCTCTTATGCCGAAAAATTAATAGAACAAGGTAATGTCTTAATGGGGGACACCCCGCTTAATAAAAGTTATAAGGTTAAAAACGGCATTACAATAACCGTAACCGAGCCCGACCCTGTGCTTTTAGATGTTACACCCGAAAATATTCCGCTTAACATAGTGTATGAAGATGACAGCCTGCTGGTTGTTAATAAACCAAAAGGCATGGTGGTGCACCCCGCTGCAGGTAACTATAGCGGCACCTTGGTTAATGCTTTAATGCACCACTGCAATGGCAAACTTTCGGGCATAAACGGTGTGTTAAGGCCGGGCATCGTCCACCGAATAGATAAAGATACCAGCGGCCTTTTAATTGTGGCTAAAACCGATATAGCCCACAATTTTTTAGCCGAACAAATAAAGGAACATTCCTTTACGCGTGAATACGAGGCTATAGTGCATGGGGTAATCCCACAAGATAAAGGTACTATAAACGCCCCAATAGGCCGCCACGCCGTAAAGCGTAAACAAATGGCCGTAACCGCCCAAAATTCTAAAAACGCCATAACTCATTACGAGGTTATCTTGCGGGGCCAAAGGTTTACATATATTAAATGCAGGTTAGAAACCGGTCGCACACATCAAATAAGGGTGCATATGTCTTATTTAGGCTACCCCTTGGCAGGCGACAGTGTTTATGGCTCGAAAAATTATATTAAAGAGCTAAACGGGCAGTGCCTGCACGCTAAAAAAATTGGGTTTATTCACCCGAAAACCAAGCAGTATATGGAGTTTGATTCTGAACTTCCTGATTATTTTACCGAATTTTTAAAAGGTATTTAATAAGCAAAAACGGGCATTATGTCCTAAAACAAACCGAAAGGAATTTAAAAATGAATCCACAAAAACAGCAAGAATTACAAAAAATTGCCTGCAAGGTAAGAATGGGTATTATTGAGGGGGTTCACGCTGCAAAGGCAGGCCACCCCGGCGGTTCGCTTTCCTGTGCCGATATTTTAACATATCTTTATTTTAACCATATGAACATAAACCCTGCAGAGCCTAAAATGGAAAACAGAGACAGATTTGTGCTTTCCAAAGGCCATGCAGCACCTGCGCTTTACGCCACATTGGCCGAACGCGGATTTTTCCCGGTAGAAAATCTTAAAACATTGCGCAAAATAGGTTCTATTTTACAAGGCCACCCCGATATGAAGAATATTCCCGGTGTGGATATGTCTACAGGCTCTTTAGGCCAAGGCATTTCGGCTGCTGTTGGCATGGCATTGTCGTCAAAACATTTTGGCAGTAATTATAATGTATATACTATTTTAGGCGATGGTGAAATTGAAGAAGGTCAGGTTTGGGAGGCTGCAATGTTTGCCGCTAACAAAAAACTCGGCAATTTAGTTGCTTTTGTGGATTTAAACAACCTTCAAATAGATGGCACTGTAGACGAGGTTAACTCGCCAAAACCTGTCGATAAAAAGTTCCAGGCATTTGGTTGGAATGTTATCTGCATTGACGGTAACGATTTTAGCCAAATAGAATCAGCTTTGGCTGAAGCCCAAAAGGGTAATGACAAACCAACCGCTATAATTGCCACAACCGTTAAAGGCAAAGGTGTTTCTTATATGGAAAATGTTGTTGGTTGGCACGGCGTTGCACCTAACGATGAACAATACGAAATTGCTATGGCCGAGCTTAAAGCTCAGCTTGAAGCATTAAATTAGTGGGGGAAATAAAATGGCAGATGTAATTAAAAAAGCAACCCGCGAAGCCTATGGCTCGGGTCTTATAAAACTTGGGAAAAAATATGATGATTTTATTGTTATGGATGCTGACTTAGCCGCCGCAACAAAGGCCGGAATGTTTAAAAAAGAATTCCCCGAAAGGTTTTATAACTGCGGAATTGCCGAACAAAATATGATTGGCATTGCCGCCGGTATTGCCGCAACGGGCAAAAAGGTGTTTGCGTCATCATTTGCAATGTTTGCTGCAGGCCGTGCGTTCGAACAAATTCGCAACTCGGTTGGTTACCCGCACCTAAACGTTAAAATTTGCGCAACCCACGCCGGCATTTCGGTTGGTGAAGATGGCGCAACCCACCAGTGCAACGAAGACATTGGTATTTTACGTACCATTCCCGGTATGGTTATTATAAACCCGGCCGATGTTGTTGAGGGTGAAAAAGCCATGGAGGCAATGTATGATTATGAAGGCCCTTGCTATGCCCGATTTGGCCGTCTTGCTGTTCCGGTTATATTTGATGATGATTATAAGTTTGAAATTGGTAAAGCCGTTACATTAAAAGAAGGTACCGATGTTACAATTATTGCAACCGGCTTAATGGTTGCTGAGGCATTAATTGCCCATGACATTTTAAAAGAGCAGGGCATTAGCGCCCGAATTATAAATATGGCCACCATTAAACCTATTGACCGCGAGGCTATTGTTAAAGCTGCAAAAGAAACCGGCGTAATAGTAACGGCCGAAGAGCACTCGATTATAGGCGGTTTGGCCTCTGCAGTGTGCGAGGTTGTGGCTGAAGAATATCCTGTGCATGTTGTTAAGGTTGGCGTGAACGATGAATTCGGATTTTCCGGCCCTGCTAACGACCTGCTTGATAAATTTGGCTTAAGGGGCGTAAATATTGCCGAGAAGGCCAAAGAAGCGCTAAAACTTAAAAAATAAACATTAACATAACCGGGGTAAAGTTATTTACCTCGGTTTTCTTTTAAAAAACGCTTGACATTTGTCCTGTTTGGTTGTAAAATGGTAAAGCCGCATATTGTGGGCTCTTAAAGTTATGCTCTGCATACGCCCATTGTAGCGAGACTGAAATTAAGGCAGGTGCACTGGTAATGTACGCAATTATTGAAACTGGTGGAAAACAGTTCCGCGTTGAGCAAGGCGATGTAATTTATGTTGAAAAGCTTGGCTTAAACGCAGAAGAAGAGGTTATCTTCGATAAAGTTGTTGCTGTTAAAAAGACAACTTTAAAGGTTGGCAAACCC
>JAFSIN010000057.1 GCA_017439765.1 Clostridia bacterium
TACTTTAGGTGTTAAAATAAATGCACAATAAAGCAGAACAGTAATGTCGTTCTCACCCACGGGTTTCGTCCTAAAGGGTTAATAAGTAAAAGGCTTTGGCCTTATTATGCTTATTAAGCACGGGTGGCATTATTGTACCCGTGCTTTTTGAATTGTTTATTTGTTGGAGGTGCTTTAACATTAGCAGCAAAGAAATTTTAATCAATGAAAACATTAAGTTTAAAGAGGTTCGCGTTATTGATACCGATGGCACTCAGTTGGGCATTATGCCTATTAAAGATGCCCTTTCGGCAGCAATTAAAAAAGACCTTGACCTTGTTAATCTTTCACCAAACTCTAACCCACCGGTTTGCAAAATAATGGATTTTGGTAAATACCGTTTCGAGCAAGCCAAACGTGAAAAAGAGGCAAGAAAGAATCAAAAGGTTGTAGATGTTAAAGAGGTCCGCTTAGGCCTTAGCATTGATAAGCACGATTTTGAAACCAAAGGCAACCACGCCATTCGCTTTTTAAAAGATGGCGACAAAGTAAAAGTTTCTATCCGTTTTCGCGGCCGTGAGTTTGGCCACCCCGAAATTGGCATAGAAATTATGGAACGCTTTGCTCAATATTGTAGCGAGGTTTCAAATGTTGAAAAGCCTGCTAAAATGGAAGGACGTAACATGCTTATGTTCTTAGCACCAAAACCTGTAAAATAATTCATAAAATTTAAGGAGGAATTATAATGCCTAAGATTAAAACTCACAGCGGTGCAAAGAAACGTTTTAAACTTACCAAAACCGGTTTAGTAAAACGTGGCCACGCATTCAAATCACACATTCTTAACAAGAAAACCACAAAACGCAAGAGAAATCTTCGTAAAGTAGTAGTAGCCGATGTAACAAACGTTGCAAAGGTTAAAAAAATGATTCCTTATAAATAAGGCAAGAAAAGAGGTTAGATACAATGGCACGAGTTAAAGGTGCGTTAGCAACACGCAAAAGAAGAAATAAAACTTTAAAGCTCGCAAAGGGCTATTTCGGAGCTAAATCAAAGCTCTTTAAAACCGCTAAAGAAGCCGTTATGAAATCGGGCAACTATGCCTATATTGGCAGAAGGCTTAAAAAACGTGATTTCCGTCGTCTTTGGATTACACGTATTTCGGCTGCAGCCAAAATTAACGGTATGAACTATTCAACATTTATGAATGGTCTTAAAAAAGCAGGAATTCAAATCAACCGCAAAATGTTGGCTGAACTGGCAGTTAACGATGCTGCCGGCTTTGCTACTCTTGCAAAAAGTGCAAAAAAAGCATTAGAAAAATAGTTTTTACGCCCGAGTTTACCTCGGGCGAATTTGTTTTAAAAGGATAAAATTATAATGGAATATTTAACAATAACCAGCAAAGAAAACCCGCTAATTAAAGCTTTAACAAAGCTTAACCAAAGTTCAAAAGAAAGGCAAAATGCAGGCCTTTTTTTAGTTGAAGGTTTAAGGCTTTGTCAAGACTGTTTTGAAAACAATATTTTATTTGAAACGGTTGTTTTTACCAAAGATTTTATGCAAAAATTTTCAAATGAAACTGAAAATTTTTCAGCTAAAGCCAAACAAACGGTTATTGTACCCGACTATATCTTTGAAAAAATTGCCGACACCAAAACCCCACAGGGTGTGTTAGCAACCGTTAAAATACCAAATAATAAATATTCCATTAACAAAAATGGTAGGTACATTGCTCTTGAAAATATTGCCGACCCTGCTAATTTAGGCGCTATTTCACGTACGGCAGAGGCGCTTGGCATTAGTGGTATTATTATATCCGGCGGCAGTTGCGACCCATATTCCCCAAAATGTATAAGAGCTTCTATGGGGGCTTTGTTGCGTCTGCCAATAATTGTTTCCGACAATTTTTTATTTGACCTTAAAAATAGTGGTTTAAACCTTTATGCCTGCGTGGTTAAAGGTGGCAAAAAAATAAACAGTGTTAATTTTTCAGACGGTTCTGCCGTGCTTATAGGCAATGAGGCAAATGGCCTAAAGCCCGAAACCGCCGAAGCGTGTGAAAAAATAACAATACCAATGCAAGGCAGGGTGGAATCCCTTAATGCATCGGTTGCGGCCGCAGTTGCTATGTGGGAGTTAATTAGATAGTTATGGTGTATTGGGTTTGGTTACAACAAGCCTTAGGTTATGGCAATAAGGCAGGAAAATTGATTTTAAACAGGTTTAAAAATGCAGAAACTGTTTTTAATTTAAGTGAAAAAGAAATTATTAGTTGCGGTTTTTTAAATAAAAAATACATAGAAAAATTAAGCAATAAGAATTTAAAAGAAGCGCAAAACATTGTGCTAAACTGTAAAAAACACGGTATTGAAATTATACCGTTTGATTCAGAATATTACCCAAAACTTTTAACCGAGATTGAAAATCCACCAATATTACTTTTCGTAAAAGGTAATAAAGAGATTTTATTGAATGAGATTAAAATTTCTGTGGTTGGACCAAGACAGGTGTCGGTTTTTGGCAAAAAGGCAGCATTTTCACTATCGGCAAGGTTGGCTTTAGCCGGTTTTACTATTGTTAGTGGTGGCGCCTTGGGGTGTGATACCGCTGCACATAAAGGCGCTCTTGCAGTAAACGGTAACACAATTTGTGTTTTAGGTTGTGGAATTAATGCCGAATATTTATTGGAAAACAAAGAATTTAGAAACACAATTTCACAAAAAGGCCTTTTAATTAGTGAATACCCACCTAATTTTAAAGCCTCAAAATTCACTTTTCCGGTTAGAAACCGTATTATTTCAGGCTTAAGTTTGGGCATTGTTGTTATTGAAGCGAACATAAAAAGCGGTTCTTTAATTACGGCTAATATAGCTGCCGAGCAAGGTCGCGATGTATTTGCTATTCCAGGAAATATTAATGAACCGCAGTATAAAGGTGTTAACATGTTAATACGCGACGGTGCTAAACCTTTACTTGAACTTAATGATATTATTTTTGAATATCTGCCTAAATTTCCACATAAAATTAACCCTGAAAATGCATATTCGAAAAAAATTATTTTAAAAGAAGAAAATAATAATGTTAAAAAGCCAAAAGAAGAAAAAATTATTAAAAAAAATATTAAAGAAAACCTTTCAAATAATGCAAAAATAGTGTATAATTATTTAGATAAACCAATTTTTTATTTAGATGATATTTTAATTAACGATTTATCCGATTCGCAAATTTTAGCTTCGCTTACAGAACTTGAAATTTACGGGTATATTAAGGCCTTGCCGGGCGGGAAATACGGCTTGTTAAACTAATGTTAAGGAGATATAAAATGTCAAAGCTCGTTAT
This sequence comes from Clostridia bacterium, assembly GCA_017439765.1. Classification (GTDB taxonomy): domain Bacteria; phylum Bacillota; class Clostridia; order Oscillospirales; family Acutalibacteraceae; genus SIG565. The sequence goes on from JAFSIN010000057.1 coordinate 3,322, forward strand.
TGTTGAATCGCCAACCAAAATTAAAAGCGTTAAAAAATATTTAGGCCCCGATTTTAATGTAATGGCATCGGCCGGCCACGTGCGCGATTTACCAAAATCCAAACTAGGTGTAGACGTTAAAAATAACTACGCCCTTGAATACGTTACCATAAACAACAAGGGCGAAACCATTAAAAATTTACGTGAAGCTGCCGCTAATGCAGATTTTGTTTATTTAGCAACCGACCCTGACCGTGAAGGTGAGGCAATTTCTTGGCACTTAGCACAGTTGTTAGCGCTTGATTTAAACGCCGCTAACCGTGTTGCATTTAATGAAATCACAAAAACCGGTATCGAAAACGGCATGAAAGCCCCACGTAAAATAGATTTAGATTTAGTTGATGCCCAACAAGCTCGCCGCGCTTTAGATAGAATTGTTGGCTACAAGCTAAGCCCGTTTTTATGGAAAAAGGTTAAACGTGGTCTTTCAGCCGGAAGGGTACAAAGCGTAGCCTTAAAACTTATTGTTGACCGCGAAAAAAAGATAGAAGCATTTACTCCCGAAGAATTTTGGACGGTTGAAGCCAAATTGCTTTCGGGTAAAAAATCCTTTACAGCCAAACTTTATGGCGATATTAACGGCAAGAAAATTGATATATCTAATGAAGCCGAGGCTAATTTAATAAAATCTAATCTTGATGGTGCTGTTTACACCGTTTCTAACATTAAAAAAGGTGTTCGTAACAGGCAACCTGCACCGCCTTTTATTACTTCAACCTTGCAACAAGAGGCTTCTCGTAAACTTAATTACACTGGCCAAAAAACCATGCGCATTGCACAACAACTTTACGAAGGTGTTGAAATTTCCGGCAGCGGTACTACAGGTCTTATAACCTATATGCGTACCGATTCTTTACGAATTTCTGAAGAGGCAAGAGCATCGGCCAGAAAATATATTTCAGCCACATTTGGCGACAAATTTTTACCTAAAACCGAACGTTATTTTAAAACAAAATCCGATGCACAAGATGCTCACGAGGCAATAAGACCTACCGATATTTTTATTACGCCCGATTCGGTAAAGGGTAGCCTTACCGCCGAGCAACATAAGCTTTATAAACTAATTTGGTGTAGGTTTGTTGCAAGTTTAATGGCTAACTGTGTGCAAGATACCGTGGCAGTTGATATTAGCGCTGCTGAATATTTATTTAAAGCATCGGGTTATTCCGTTAAGTTTGAAGGTTTTACCGTTCTTTACGAAGAAGGCCGTGATGAAGAAGACAATAAAGATGTTACATTACCTAACATTAATGAAAACGAAGTTTTAAAACTTAAAGATTTAATTTTAGGACAGCATTTCACTTTGCCACCCGCCCGTTATACCGAACCCACGCTAATTAAAGCGTTAGAAGAAAACGGAATAGGCAGGCCTTCAACCTACGCTACAATAATGTCTAACATTTTACAAAGAGAATATATTGAACGTGAGAAAAAGTCTTTAAAACCAACCTCACTTGGTGTTGTTGTGTCCGATTTAATTTCTAAGCACTTTAAACAGATTGTTGATGTTAAATTTACCGCCAGCATTGAAACCGATTTAGATAGAATTTCTACCGGTGAAATGGAATGGGTTAAAGCTATTGATGCTTTTTATAAAGATTTTGCCGTTGAAATTGAAAAAGCCGAACAAGAACTTACCGGCAAACGTGTTAAAGTTCCGGTAAAAGAAAGCAATATTATATGCGAAAAATGCGGCAGAGTAATGGTAGAAAAATCGAGCCGATTCGGCAAGTTTTTGGCTTGCCCCGGTTACCCCGAGTGTAAAAACACTAAACCTATGCCCGAAGATGAAATTAAAGAACCATGCCCAAAATGTGGCGCAAAGTTAATTAAACGCAATTCTAAAAAAACCGGTAAAGCTTTTTATGGTTGCTCTAATTACCCAAAATGTGATTTTGCAGCACCCGGAATGCCAACCGGCGAAAAGTGCGAAGTTTGCGGCAGCTTTATTTTAAAAGGCCGCGGCAAAACAAAATATTGCATGAATTCCGAATGTTCAACACGAACACAAAAATCACAAAAAAAGGATAAATAATGGAAAATAAAGTAAAGGTTATTGGTGCCGGCCTTGCAGGTGTTGAAGCCGCTTGGCAACTTGCTAACAAAGGTGTTCAGGTGGAACTGTATGAAATGAAGCCTAAAAAAATGTCGGCTGCTCATTCATCTGAAAATTTTGCCGAACTTGTTTGTTCAAACTCTTTAAAAGCAGCCCGCATTGATTCAGCGGCAGGTCTTTTAAAAGAAGAAATGAGGCGTTTTGGTTCATTATGCCTTACTGCTGCCGATGCATCTAAAGTTGAAGCAGGCGGAGCTTTAGCAGTAGACCGAAATGTTTTTTCTGATTTTATTACCAAAAAAATAAAATCTCACAAAAATATTACAATTAAAAACGAAGTAATTACCGAAATACCAAATGGTGTTTGCGTTATTGCAACAGGCCCACTTACCGACCAAGATTTATGTAACGATATTGCAAAAAAGTGCAACAGTCAAAACCTAAGTTTTTACGATGCCGCAGCACCAATTGTTACGGCCGAAAGCATTGATTTTTCGAAAGCTTTTTTTGCTGCACGTTACGGCAGGGGCGATGATGATTATATTAATTGCCCAATGAATAAAGAAGAATATGAAATTTTTCACAGTCAGTTAATTTCGGCCGAGGGAGCCCCTTTGCACGAATTTGACAAACCTTTAACGGTTTACGAAGGCTGTATGCCCATTGAGGTTTTGGCAAAACGTGGCGAAGATTCAATTAGATTTGGCCCGTTAAAGCCTGTAGGATTGCGCGACCCAAAAACAGGGCATAGACCTTGGGCAGTTGTTCAGCTTAGAAAAGAAAATAAACAAGGCACACTTTATAACATTGTTGGTTTTCAAACAAACTTGAAATTTCCAGAACAAAAAAGGGTGTTTTCGTTAATTCCCGGGCTTAATAATGCAGAATTTGTAAGATATGGTGTTATGCACCGAAACACATTTATAAATTCGCCCAAATTATTAAATAAAAATCTTTCTTTAAAAATTGATGATAATGTTTTTTTTGCAGGTCAGCTTTCGGGTGTGGAAGGATATATGGAATCGGCTGCATCGGGCATAATTGCCGGCATTAATGCCGCTAACCATATTTTTAATAAACAGCCGTTAATTTTACCTGAATTTACCATGATTGGTGCATTGCTTAATTATATTTGCGATGAATTTGTTGAAAACTTTCAACCCATGGGGGCAAATTTTGGCATTTTGCCTGCTTTAGAACAACATATTAAGGATAAACGTGAGCGCTATGCGGCATTTTCAGAACGCTCGTTAAATTGGTTTAACAAAAATATTTAATTTAAAGGGGAATAATATGAAGGTAGTTATTGATGCTTTTGGTGGCGACAACGCCCCACTCGAAATTATAAAGGGCGCAGCATTGGCTCAAGCAGAATTGGGTGTAGACATAATTCTTACCGGCGACGAAGCCATAATTAATAATTGCATTAATAAAAACGGCATAGTATTTAAAAATCTTAAGGTAGTTCATACTACCGACGTTATCTCTATGCACGATGACCCAACTTCACTTTTAAAGGCACATAAAGAGTCTTCCATGGCGGTTGCCTTTAGGCTTTTGGCCGACGGCGAAGCAGATGCTTTTGTTTCGGCTGGCAGCACTGGCGCTGTTGTGGTAGGCGGCACCTTAATTGTTAAGAGAATTAAGGGTGTTAAAAGACCGGCTCTTGCCAGTATGATTCCTTCACCCGATTCTTCTTATTTGCTTATGGATATGGGCGCCAATGCCGAATGTCGCCCCGAAATGCTTTGCCAGTTTGGCATTATGGCTTCAGCCTATTTAGAAAGTGTTGAAGGCCGTAAAAATCCTTCTATTGCTTTGCTTAACATTGGCACAGAAGACACTAAAGGCGATGAACTCCGAAAAGAAGCTTTTAATTTATTAAGTCAAGCACCTATTAATTTTGTTGGTAATGTTGAATCGCGCGAGATGCCTAAAGGTGTTTGTGATGCCGTTATTACCGATGGTTTTACCGGTAATATTGCCTTAAAATTAATTGAGGGCACAACCGTTACAATGTTTAAAATGTTAAAACAAGTGTTTTACAAAAACATTACCTCAAAATTAGCAGCCGCTGTGCTTAAAAAAGGTTTATATTCCATAAAATCAAAAATGGATTCTTCCGAAGTTGGTGGTGCGCCGCTTTTAGGTGTTGCCAAACCTGTAATAAAAGCCCACGGCTCGTCAGATGCTAAGGCCATTAAAAATGCCGTTAAACAGGCGGTTTTATTTGCTAATAACGATGTTATTGGTAAAATTACAAATAATTTAGGATAATTAAAATGGAAAATTTAGAAAGTAAATTAAAATATAAATTTAATAATATTAAACTTTTAGAAAATGCTTTAACACATTCTTCCTATGCTAACGAAACCCACTGCAAAGGTGGTTCTAACGAAAGGCTAGAATTTTTAGGCGATGCTGTACTTTCGGTTATCGTTGCAAATTATATTTTCAAAACGTTTTCAAAAATGCCCGAGGGCGAATTAACAAAACTTAGGGCTTCTTTGGTGTGTGAAAAATCGCTTTATGGGTTTGCTAAAGAGTTAGGAATTAGTAATTACTTAAGACTTGGCAGGGGTGAAGCCGCAAACGGCGGCGCCACAAGGCCTTCACTGTTGGCCGATGCCTTTGAAGCAATTTTAGCAGCAATTTATTTAGATGGCGGAATGCCCGCTGCCGAAGAATTTGTTTTAAGGTTTATTTTAAAGGAATTAGAGCAAAACCAAGAAGATTCTTTTAAAGATTATAAAACAAAATTACAAGAGGTTATTCAACGTAACCCCGAAGAGCGTTTAAGTTATGTGCTTATTGCTGAATCGGGTCCCGACCATGATAAGTTATTTACGGTGGAAGTGCATTTAAATTCTAATGTTTTGGGCACCGGAACCGGTAAAAGCAAAAAATTAGCCGAGCAATCGGCCGCTAAAAAAGCGTTAGAATTAATGGGAATTAACGAATGATAAAACACGCTAATATTTCTGTTTTTGTGCCGCATTTGGGCTGCCCAAATATGTGTAGTTTTTGCAACCAACACTATATTGCCGGCACACAGGGCATGCCTAATTCAAGCGATATTGAAAATGCCGTAAATGTTGCACAAAGTTCTAAAAATTATAACCCCAAAAACACCGAATTAGCCTTTTTTGGCGGCAGTTTTACCGCAATAGAATTTTCTTATATGCTTTCTCTTTTAAAGTCTGCTAACAAATTTGTAAAACAAGGTGTTATTGCTGGCATTAGAATTTCCACCAGACCCGATGCAATTAATGCCGAAATTTTAAGTGTTTTAAAAGAATATGGCGTTACTTCGATTGAACTTGGTGCTCAAAGTATGGATGACAATGTTCTTGCTTTAAATAAACGTGGGCATACAGCACTTGATGTTAAAAATGCTTCGGCATTAATTAAAGAACATGGTTTTAGTTTAGGCTTGCAAATGATGACCGGCCTTTATGGTGATAATAACGAAACTGCCATTAATACCGCTAAAGAAATAATAGCGTTAAGGCCAAATACCGTTCGAATTTACCCAACAATTGTGTTAGAAAACACCATGCTTGCCAACCTTTACAAACAAGGTAAATATTCCCCCCAAGGTTTAGAGCAAGCGGTAAATTTAGCCGCAGAATTATTAGATATGTTTAATAAAGAAAACATAACAGTAATTAGGGTGGGGTTACATACAATTGACCAAACTAAATATGTGGCAGGCCCATGGCACCCAGCATTCAGGGAACTTTGTGAATCGGCCATATATTTAAAAAATATTAAACCTTTGCTAAATGCAAAAGGTGAATATAATGTTTTTGTTAAAAACGGCGCCGTTTCTAAAATGGCAGGGCAAAAACGCAGCAACTTGGTTGCACTTGAAAACTTAGGTTATAAGTGCAAAATTTTAGAGGATAATTCTTTAAACGATTTTCAAATAAAAGTTCAAAAAGTGGGGAAGAGTTAAATGATATTAAGTTCCATTCAAATTCAGGGCTTTAAATCCTTTGCCGATAAAACAACCCTTAAATTCGGTAAAGGCATAACGGGTATTGTTGGCCCTAACGGCAGCGGAAAAAGTAACATTTCTGATGCTGTTCGTTGGGTTTTAGGCGAACAATCTACAAAAAGCCTGCGTGGACAATCTATGGAAGATGTTATTTTTGGCGGAACTGCCACAAGGCGTCCACATGGCTTTTGCGAGGTTACCCTTAATATAGATAATTCTGACCGTAGCCTTAATTTTGATGAAGATAGTGTTTCTATTACAAGGCGTTATTATCGCTCACACGAAAGTGAATATTTAATTAATAATGTTTCGGTCCGCCTTAAAGATATTAACGAACTGTTTATGGATACCGGCCTTGGTCGTGATGGCTATTCTATGGTTGGTCAAGGTAAAATTGATGCAATTATCAGCACAAAATCGGGCGAACGCCGCGATATTTTTGAAGAAGCTTCGGGTATTTCGAAATATAGATACCGCAAAATTGAAAGTGAACGCAAATTAGCCGCCGCCGATGAAAATTTATTAAGGCTTAAGGACATTATGCAGGAGTTAGAATCCCGCGTGGGTCCACTTGCAGAGCAAAGCCGTAAAGCCGAAAAATTTTTAAAATTAGCCGAAGAAAAAAAGGAACTTGAAATTGGTCTTTGGTTATATACCTTAGAAAATTTCAAAGAAAATTTGCGAAATCAAGAAGGAAAAATTACTGCTTGCGAGGTTTTATATAAAGAAATTGAAGATAACCTTGCCGAATTTGATTTAACAACCGAAAAAAATAATCAATTTTTTGCCGAACTTTCGGATAAAATTGATTCCGCACGTCAAAATATTGCCACTTTGAATGAACAATCAGCCACGTTAATTGGCAATATTTCGGTTATTGAGAACGATATTTTACATAACAACTCAACAATAGAACGCCTTAAAAATGAAATTGAAGAACTAAAAGGTTCAGAAGAAAACACAAAGGCCGAAATTGAAAAAAATAATATATTAGCCCAAGAAAAGCAAGAACTTTGTAATAAATTAAATAACGATTTATTAAAAGCAGAACAAAACTTGGCTGAACTTCTGCTGAATAGCGAAGGCTTTTCACGTCAAATTGAAAAATTATCACTCGAACTTAATAACTTAACCGCACAAGGCGCCGATTTAAAAGCACAGGTTTTAAGTTCTAAAACCGCTGCCTACGAGTTAACCGAACGCAACAAGGCTTTAGATGCTATTATTTTAAATAAACAAGAAGAAAAAAATAATCTTTTATTAGAATTTAAAGAAACCGAAAATTTAGTTGACACCCTTAGTGAAACCGTTAACGAATGTGAAAATGCAATAAAAGGTTACGAAATTCGTCTGAATTCGCGTAAAGAAAAGGCTGAAAATTTAAAAACCGAACTTAATAATATTAATTTAGACATTGAATCTAATAAACGCCGAGTTAGTCTGCTTTCCGACCTTGAAAAGAATATGGAGGGCTTTGCTCATTCTGTTAAGGCTGTTATGAAAGATTCTGATAGTGGAATTTTACGTGGCATTTGCGGACCAGTTTCACGCTTAATTAATGTTAAAAAAGAATATTCTGTTGCCGTTGAAACAGCACTTGGCAACGCTTTGCAAAACATTGTTGTTGAAACCGAAGCCGATGCTAAACGTGCTATTGCTTCGCTTAAAAGTTCTAACTCGGGCAGGGCAACATTTTTACCGATAAACTCAATAAAGGCAAGACCTTTTAATGAAAAGGGTTTTGAAAATATGTTTGGTTTTGTTGGAATGGCCAACGAAATTGTAGACTGCGACCCAAAATTCAAAGAAATTATTAATTACCTTTTGGGCGCTGTTGTCGTTACCGAAGATATTGATTCCGCAACTACAATAGCAAAAAAATTCAATTATCACTTTAAGGTAGTTTCGCTTGATGGTCAAATTATTAATGCAGGCGGTTCAATAACCGGTGGCTCACTTATTAAAAATGCCGGCATTCTTACCCGTAAAGAAGATATTAACCGCATTAATAAGAAAATTGAAGAATTAAATAATAAACAAAATAATATTACTGCTCAATACGATGCTGCCGTGGCCGATTTATCAGCCGTTGAGGCCGATATTACCGCTGCTAAAGCATCATTAACAACTGCTAATGAAGACAAAATCAGAGCCTTAGCCGAGCTTAAAAGGGTGGGCGATATTGTTGAATCAATTAATTTGCTTATTACCGAACAAACTACCGAAAAGCAAAATAACGAGCAAAAAATTAATTCATTAAACGCTACCGCACAAAAAGCAACTTACGATTCTGCAGAGCTCGAAGAAAAGAGAATTAACATTCAAGCAGAAATTAATGCTGCATCTGGCGGTCGCGACGAATTATCGGCCCAGAGAGAAGAATATTCAAATAATATTACCAACATTAAGTTGCAAATTATTGAATACAGCAAAGATGCTGAAAATTTTGCCGCATTAGCAAAATCTTTGACCGATTCATTATCAAACCGCGACCAACGTGTTGCCGAGCTTAATGCCGAAATTACCGATTGCGAAAATTTAAATATTGCCAAGCAAGAAGATATTTCTGCAATTAATAACGCAGTAGATGAAATTAAAAATAATATTCAATTACTTGAAAAATCTATTACTGATAACATAACTGAGCGCAATGAAATTGAAAAACAAAATACACTTTTGCGCACCACAGAGCGTGAAAAGTTAAGTGAAAGGGAAAAAATAAGCGGAGAATTAGCACGACTTACCGAACGTAAAGAAAATCTGCTTGCAGAATATGACAATGTTATTAAACAACTTTACGACGAATATCAACTAACCCGCACCGATGCCGAAAATATGGGCATTTCGGTTGAAAACCCTGCAAATGCAAGGCGCAGGCTTTCCGAAATTAAGGGTTCAATCAGAAGCCTTGGTAATGTTAATGTTTCTGCCATTGAAGAATATAAAGAAGTTAGCGAACGATATGAATTTATGTCGGGTCAAATTGCCGATGTTGAGGCTTCACGTGCTGAACTTGGAAAATTAATTAACCAGTTAACAAAACAAATGCAAGAAATGTTTGTTGAAGGTTTCCAAAAAATTAACCAAAGCTTTTCTAAAACATTTACCGAGCTTTTTGGTGGCGGTTCCGCACAGCTTGTTTTAACCGACCCTGATAATATCTTAGAAAGCGGAATTGACATTAACGCTAAACTTCCCGGTAAAAATGTGCCCAGCCTTGAAGGCCTTTCGGGCGGTGAAAAAGCATTGGTAGCGTTATCAATTTACTTTGCAATCATGCAAGTTAATGCTCCGCCATTCTGCTTCTTAGACGAGGTTGATACCGCTCTTGATGACATTAACGTAGAACGTTTTGCACAATATATGCATAAAACCGGCCTTGGCACACAGTTTATTTGTGTAACCCACCGCCGCGGCACCATGGAAGCTGCCGATATGCTTTACGGTGTTACTATGCAAGAAAAGGGTATTACCAAACTATTAGAACTTAATGTTTCAGAACTTGAGAAAAAACTTAATAAAGGAGAGCTTTAATGGGCTTTTTTAACAAAATTAAAGAGGGACTTTCAAAAAGCCGAAACTCTTTGGTAAATAATATTAATTCTGTTATTAACAGTTTTACTAAAATAGATGAAGACCTTTTTTTAGAACTTGAAGAAATTTTAATTACTGCCGATATTGGCGTTAAAACATCTGCCGATATTTGTGATTTACTGCGTGAAAAGGTTAAAAAAGAGGGCATTCGCGACCCACAAGTTATAAAGCTGGAATTAAAAAACATTGTATCAAAAATGCTTGATTCCAATGCAGAGCTAATGTTAGATGGCCAACCCGCCATAATTTTGGTTATTGGTGTTAACGGGGTTGGCAAGACCACCACAATTGGCAAATTAGCTTCTATTTTAAAAAAACAAGGCAAAACAGTTGTTTTGGGCGCTGCCGATACATTTAGGGCTGCTGCTATAGAACAACTTTGCATTTGGGGTGAGCGTGCAGGGGTTAATGTTGTTTCAAGTTTGCCCGGCACCGACCCTGCTTCCGTAGTGTTCGATACTATTAACTCTGCCAAAGCAAAGCGGGCCGATGTTATTATTTGTGATACTGCAGGCAGGCTGCATAACAAGAAAAACTTAATGGATGAACTTGCAAAAATTAATCGTGTTATTGCTAAAGAATTGCCTAACTCTAAACCCGAAGTTTTATTGGTTTTAGATGCCGCAACTGGCCAAAATGCAGTTAATCAAGCCAAAGACTTTAATGCTGTTACTAATATTACAGGCATTGTTTTAACCAAGCTTGATGGCACCGCTAAGGGTGGCGTTGTTATTCCAATTAACAACGAATTAAACATTCCGGTTAAGTTTATTGGCGTTGGCGAAGGCATTGACGATTTACAACCATTTGATGTTGCTTCATACACCGAAAGCCTATTTGACTGGCAAGATTAATTTAATTAGGGGCTTATATTATGGAATTTTTTATAGCAACAAAGAATCAACATAAAATTTTAGAATTTAATGCCGTTTTTAATAACCTTAACATTAAATTAATTTCGGAAAATGATTTACTAAAACCTTTACCCGAAATTGTCGAAGATGGTTCAACTTTTCAAGAAAATGCCTTAATTAAGGCTCGTTTTGCTTCAAAAATAACCAATATGCCAACCATTGCCGACGATTCAGGCCTTTGTGTAGATTATTTAAACGGTGCCCCAGGTATATATTCGGCCAGATTTTCGGGTGAAAATGCCAATAGCCAACAAAATAATTCAAAATTGCTTGGACTTTTAGAAGGTGTGCCTAAAGAAAAACGCACTGCCAAGTTTGTTTGTGCTATTGCATGTGTTTTTCCAAACGGTGCCGAATTTACCGTTATGGGAGAGTGCAAAGGTTATATTGATTTTAAATTAAATGGTAATTCCGGCTTTGGTTACGACCCACTTTTTATAACTGAACAAGGTTGCTTTGGTACCATTCCGTTGGAAGTGAAAAACAAAATAAGCCACAGAGGCTTAGCCATTAAAGAATTTGAAAAAGAAATTTTGAAATATATTTAAGGAGTTATTTATGCTAACCAGTAAACAAAGGGCACAATTAAGGGCAATGGCCAACACAATGGATACAATTTTACAAATTGGTAAAACAGGTATTTCCGAACAAACTATTAAACAGATTGATGATGCCTTAACTGCTCGTGAACTTATTAAAATCAGAACTTTGGAAACATCGCCGTTATCTTCACGTGAAAGCGCTGATTTTGTTGCCGAAAAGGTTGGGGCCGATGTTGTTCAGGTTATTGGCTCAAAAATAGTTTTATACAGAGAAAGTAAAGATAATAAACAAATTTATTTGGTAAAAAAGAAATGAAAAACACTGTAATTTTTGGTGGAACATTTAATCCTATTCACTTAGGCCATTTAGAAATTATTAAAAAAGTGCTTAATTTACAAAACACCCAAAATGTAATTGTTATGCCCACCGCTGTACCACCACATAAAGTTTGTAATTCGCTTGCTTGCGATGCCGATAGGTTTGAAATGTGCAAACTGGCTGTTTTAGGGCTTGAAAATGTTACGGTTAGTGATTTAGAACTTATTAGGGGCGGCAAAAGCTACACCTATGAAACCCTTAAAAAGATTAAAAGCGAAAACCCAAACATTAAGTTAGCCTTTGTATGCGGCGGCGATATGATTGTGTCGTTTAAAGAATGGTATAGATATAAAGATATTTTAAATTTAGCCGAAATTATTGCTGTTCGCAGGGCAGGAATAAATAAAGCCGAGTTTGATAATGCCGTTAAAAATTTATTAAACGAAGGTGGAATTATAACCGTTTTAGATGGCGAAATAACCGATATTTCATCAACTCAAATTAAAAATAATATTATAAACGAAGAGTTTTTATTAAATTATTTACCAGAATCGGTTTATAATTATATAAAAGAAAACAAGCTTTATATTGGAGAATAATATGGATTACACAAAATATAAAGAAATTTTAAAGCAAAGGTTAAATGAAAAGCGATATATTCATTCTTTAGCCGTTGCTGACGAAGCAAAACGCTTAGCAATAAAATATTATGCCGACAGTGAAAAGGCCTATTTAGCAGGTCTTTTACACGATATTACCAAAAACGCACCCAAGCAAGAGCAGTTGCAAATATTTGACCGGTTTGGTATAATGCTAGATAATGTAACAAAAAATTCCGAAAAACTTTGGCATGCGGTGTCGGGTGCTGCCTATATTGAAAATATTTTAAAAATATCCGACCCAGAAATTATCTCGGCCGTTAGGTATCACACAACCGCAAAGCAAAATATGAGTAAATTTGAAAAAATTTTGTATCTTGCCGATTTTACATCATCCGACCGCGATTATCCCGATGTTGATGTAATGCGAAATTTAGTTGATATTTCGTTAGAATCGGCTATGGAATATGCCTTGAATTACACAATTAATGAACTGAGGGATAAAAAAGCTCAAATTCATTTAGATACTGTTTTAGCTTATAACGAAGTTGTAAAGAAGGAGAATAATTAATGGAATCAAAAAACATATTAGCCGTTGCCGCTAATGCCTTAAACGAAAAAAAGGCGCTTGATTTAGCAGCTTTAAAGGTAGATGACTTAACCGTTTTAACCGAGTATTTTTTACTTGCCACAGCAACATCTTCAACCCATGTTAGAGCCTTGGCAGATGAAGTTGAATTTAAATTAAGCGAACAAGGTGTTTCGGTGCACCACATTGAAGGCAAGGCAACAGGTTGGGTGTTGCTCGATTACGGCAGCGTTATAGTGCATGTTATGAGTCGTGATGCCCGCGAATTTTACAATTTAGATAAAATGTGGAGCGATGGCGAGCCCATTGACCTTAACTCTATTTTAATAAGCGAACAGGAGCAGAATTAATTATGAAATACAACTATAGCGAAATTGAAAGCAAATGGCAAAAAATTTGGGATGAACAAGAAACATTTAAGGTAGGGGAAGATTACTCTAAACCTAAATTCTTTGGTCTTGTAGAGTTCCCATATCCATCAGGCCAAGGTCTTCATGTAGGCCACCCAAGGTCTTACACTGCATTGGACATTGTTGCCCGTAAAAAGCGTTTACAGGGTTTTAATGTACTTTATCCAATGGGTTGGGATGCTTTTGGCCTGCCAACCGAAAATTTTGCCATTAAAAATCACATTCACCCCGAAGTTGTTACAAAAAATAATATTGCCAACTTTAAAAAACAATTAAAATCTTTGGGCTTTTCGTTTGATTGGAGCAGGGAAATTAACACAACCGACCCCGATTATTACAAATGGACACAATGGATATTTTTGCAACTTTATAAACACGGCCTTGCCTATAAAAAAGAGATGTCGGTTAACTGGTGTACTTCTTGTAAATGTGTTTTAGCCAACGAAGAAGTTGTTAACGGCGTTTGTGAGCGTTGCGGCAGCGAAGTTGTACATAAGGTTAAAAGCCAATGGATGCTTAAAATTACCGAATATGCCGACAAGTTATTAGATGGTCTTGACACCGTAGATTTTATTGACCGTGTTAAAACGCAACAAAGAAACTGGATTGGTCGTTCTTTTGGCACACAGGTTAAATTTAATACAACTATTGGTGATGAGTTTGAAATTTACACCACACGTGCCGACACATTGTTTGGTGTTACTTATATGGTAATGTCGCCCGAACATCCTTTAATTGAAAAATGGGCCAATAAAATTACCAATATTAACGAAGTCCGTGAATATCAGGTTAAAGCAGCCAAAAAATCTGATTTTGAAAGAACCGAACTTGCCAAAGAAAAAACCGGTGTAATGCTTTCGGGCGTTAAGGCAATTAACCCTGTTAACAACACCGAAATACCAATTTTTATTTCCGATTATGTTTTAATTTCTTATGGTACCGGCGCTATTATGGCAGTGCCCGGCCACGACACACGCGACTGGGAATTTGCTAATAAATTTAATTTACCAATTATTGAGGTTGTTGCCGGCGGCGATGTTTCTAAAGAAGCTTACACCGATTGCAACGAAGGCAAAATGGTAAATTCAGGCTTTTTAACAGGTATGAGCGTTGAAGAGGCCAAAAAAGCAATGCAAGCCTGGCTTACCGAAAAGGGCATAGGTTATGTTAAAACAAACTTTAAATTGCGTGATTGGGTATTTTCACGCCAACGCTATTGGGGCGAGCCTATTCCGATAGTATACTGCGAAAAATGCGGTTATGTACCGCTTAATGAAAGCGAATTGCCATTATTATTACCTAATGTTGATTCCTACGAACCAACCGATAATGGCGAATCTCCTCTTGCTAAAATGGAAGATTGGGTTAACACTAAATGCCCATGTTGCGGGGGGAACGCCAAACGCGAAACCGATACAATGCCACAATGGGCTGGTTCTTCGTGGTATTTCTTAAGATATTGCGACCCACACAATAAAAACGCTTTAGCCTCTAAAGAAGCGTTAGAATATTGGGGTCCGGTTGACTGGTATAACGGCGGTATGGAGCATACCACACTGCACCTGTTATACAGCCGTTTTTGGCATAAATTTTTATACGATATTGGCGTTGTTCCTAACCCTGAACCTTATGCTAAGCGCACAAGCCACGGTATGATTTTGGGGGAGAATGGCGAAAAAATGTCTAAATCGAGGGGTAATGTTGTAAACCCCGACGATATTGTACGCGATTATGGTGCCGACACAATGCGTCTTTACGAAATGTTTATTGGCGATTTTGAAAAAGCTGCACCCTGGAGCTCTGCCTCTATTAAAGGTTGTAAACGTTTCTTAGACAGAATTTGGGCTTTAGCAGAAATTATGACCGATGATTTAGGTTTTAGACCCGAAATTGAAGCCGAAATGCACCGCACTATTAAAAAAGTAACCGAAGATATTGAAGGCCTTAAAATGAATACTGCAATTGCAGCAATGATGGCGTTGCTTAATATAATTGCATCAACCGGTAAAATCACACGCGACGAACTTAAAACATTGTTGTTGCTTTTAAATCCGTTTGCACCACATATTACCGAAGAAATGTGGGTAAATGCTAATTTTGGCGGTATGTTAAATGAAGCTGAGTGGCCAAAATACGATGAATCTAAGTGTGTTGAGCAAACGGTTGAAATTGCTGTGCAGGTTAATGGTAAAATCAGAGCCAGAATTAATGTAGCAGCCGACATTACTGCTACCGACGCTATTATTGCCGCTAAAGCTGAACAAGCCGTTACAGCCGAAATAAACGGAAAAACCGTTATAAAAGAAATTTATATTCCTAAAAAACTGGTTAATATTGTTGTTAAATAACAAATTTTAAAAATTTCTCCACAATTTTTGCATTGTGGAGAAATTTTTTTTAAAAAATTGGCAAAATACTAAAGAAAAGTGTTGACAATACGGGTTTAGGTTGTTATAATAATATGGCTGTCAAAAATTATGATCCATTAGCTCAGCTGGCAGAGCACTTGACTTTTAATCAAGGTGTCCGGAGTTCGAATCTCCGATGGGTCACCATAAAAAAAGCACTTCGTAAGAAGTGCTTTTTTATTTTATTCGGAAATTACATTATTACGTTCTCTGAACAAAAGCGAAATACACCAAACACCTGCTAAGGCAATAACGGTGTAAATTATTCTGGCCACTATTGATTCACTGGAACCACAAATCCAGGCAACTAAATCAAATTGAAATAAGCCAACGCTGCCCCAGTTAAGTGAACCAATAATTATCAAAATAAGACAAATTCGGTCTAACATAATATCAACTCCTTTGTTTTTATTTTGA
>JAFSIN010000058.1 GCA_017439765.1 Clostridia bacterium
GGCATTGTAATATAATATGCGCCACCGCCCATTGCTACGGCAACATCTAAACCGCCTGCACCAAAGGCTAGCATACCAATTCCGCCGCCCGTTGGGGTGTGGCTGTCGGAACCAATTAAGGTTTTGCCCGGTATGCCAAAACGTTCAAGATGCACCTGGTGGCAAATGCCGTTGCCGGGGCGTGAAAAATAAATTCCGTGTTTTTTGGCAACGCTTTGAATATAACGGTGGTCATCGGCGTTTTCAAAACCTGATTGCAATGTGTTATGGTCAATATATGCCACGCTGCGCTCGGTTTTAACCCTTTCTATTCCCATGGTTTCAAACTCTAAATAAGCCATTGTGCCGGTGGCATCTTGGGTTAAAGTTTGGTCAATTTTAAGGGCGATTTCGGTGCCTGCTACCATTTCACCCTCTAATAAATGTGATTTTATGATTTTTTGTGCTATAGTTAAACCCATTTTAATACTCCTCGCTTAAAATACTGTTTTTTGCATTGTTTATGTGGTTATTAATAAGCTCTAAGGCTTTATTAGTGTCTTTAGCGGCAATGGCTTCGTAAAGTTGCCTGTGCTCTTTTATTGATTCTTGTGCGCGGCCGCTGTGCTTTATTGAGGCTTTGCGGAATTTTACCACCTTTTTATGTAACGGCACTAAAGTTTCTTCTAAAATACGGCTTCCGCAATAATGATAAATGGCCTCGTGAAATTCAGAGTCTTTATGGCTGATATTATCGTAATCGGATTTAACTCCGTAAAACTCTTGAACATCTATAATATCTTTTAAAGCGGCAAGGCTTTCTTCGGTAACATTATTAATAAACCCTGTAACAGCCATTGCTTCAAGCGGCATTCTGATTTTATAAATATCAATAAGGTCTTCTTTAGAAATTCCCAAAACCTTACTACCCTTTGGGGTATCAATAATTAATTTTTCTTGTTGCAAACGCCTTAGCGCTTCGCGCACGGGGGTGCGGCTAACGCCTAATTCTTCAGATAATTTTAACTCGGTCAAAATTTCACCGAAAGAATATTTGCCAATTAAAATATCCTTTTCAAGCTGCTCAAAAATTTGGTCAGCCAAGGAAATACTTTTATGTTGGTACATAGCAATTCTCCTTATTTAAGTTTGCCGCCCGAAAGTAAGGCAATTTTCTTTTCAAGTTCTTCATTAGTCAGTGCGGTTTGGCGGCCATCTTCGTATTCTTTATCTATCCAATCTTTAAGTTTACAAACAAGTTCATCGCGTTTGGAAAGTTGGTTTTCGCCCTGCAGGTTATAGTTTTGGTTTATCCAATAAGCTATGCCGGCAAGTCCGCTTGTTTTGCTTATCATTACAGAGGCAGGACGGTTTAAAATTTTATTGGTATCGAAAATATTGTAAATCTCTTCATCCTTTAAAAGTCCGTCGGCGTGAATTCCTGCCTTGGTAACATTAAAATTACGGCCTACGAATGGGGTCATTGGCGGTATTTTATAACCGATTTCATTTTTAAAGAAATCGGCAATTTCACTTATAACGGTGGTATCCATACCATCGAGCGAACCCCTTAGCGATGCATACTCAAACACCATGGCCTCAAGCGGCACATTACCTGTGCGCTCACCAATACCTAAAAGTGAACAGTTTACGGCACTGGCGCCATAAAGCCAAGCCGATGTGGCGTTAGAAACAGCCTTATAAAAATCGTTATGTCCGTGCCATTCAAGCATTTCACTTGGAACATCGGAATAATGCTGCAAACCGTATATAATGCCGGGGACACTGCGTGGTAAAGCAACCTCGGTATAAGGTACGCCATAACCCATTGTGTCGCAAGCTCTTATTTTAACCGGTATTTTTGCATCGCGCGACATCTTCATAAGCTCGTTTACAAATGGCACAACAAAACCGTAAAAATCGGCACGGGTAATATCTTCCAAGTGGCAGCGTGGCATAACACCGGCCTCAAAGGCATCGGCCACGGCAGACAAATAAATATCCATAGCTTGTTTTCTTGTTTTGCCAAGTTTTTTAAATATATGGTAATCGCTGCAAGAAACCAAAATTCCGGTTTCTTTAATGCCTAAATCACGCACTAATTTAAAATCTTCTTTACTGGCTCTAATCCAGGTGGTAATTTCGGGGAATTTTAGACCCAAATCCATACATTTTTCAATGGCTTCCCTGTCTTTTTTGCTGTAAACAAAAAATTCGGTTTGGCGTATTATACCGTATGGTCCGCCAAGTTTAGAGAGTAATTTATAAATTTTTACAATTTGGTCTACACTATATGGCTCAACCGATTGCTGACCGTCGCGCAACGATGTATCGGTTATCCAAATTTCTTCGGGCATACCAATCGGTACACGGCGGTGGTTAAAGGCAACCTTTGGTATTTCGTCATATGAATATACATCGCGGTATAAATTTGGCTCGGCAATATCTTGCAGGCTGTATTTATACGATTTTTGTTCTAACAAGTTAGATTTTTTTGAAATTTCCAGCATTATACTAACTCCTTTTTTATCGTTGCATTAATGTATACAATTATACAACAATACATTTTAAAAGTCAACAAAAAAGCAAGGGTATTTCTACCCTTGCAACCAATTTAAATATTTAAACCAATTTAGCAACAGTTTTGACCATTGTGCAACATGATTATCGTCATTTGCCAGCCCCATTCCGTGTGGGCCGTTTGGGAAAATGTGCATTTCGGCCAATACACCGCTATTATTAAGTGCCGCTAAATATTGTGTGCTGTTTTTTACATTAACTACACCGTCATTTGATGTGTGCCAAATAAAAGCCGGTGGTGTGTTTTCATTAACGAGCAGGCTTGGGTCGTAATTCTGGCAGTTTTGCAACATTTCTTCCCCGCCTAATAAATTAATATAACTGCCCTTATGTGTAAAATTATTTTTTGGCGAAACTATAACGGGGTAACATAAAATTTGGGCATTAGGCAAATAGTCTAAATTATCAATTTGGTCAACACCTTCAAAATCGAGTTTACCTTGATATGTGCAAAGCAGCGCTGTTAAATGCCCCCCTGCAGAAGAACCCATTGCAGCAATTTTTTGCGGATTAATGCCATATTCTTTGGCGTTATGTCTTACAAATCTTATTGCTCGGCGGGCATCTAAAAGCGGTAACGGAAAACTGTGTGGGGCAACACGGTAATCCACCACAAAAGCGGTAATGCCGTTTTGTGCTAAAAACTCGGCATAGCCTTGGCCTTCGTGCTCTGCCCTGCCACAATAACCACCGCCTGCAAAAATTACAACGGCGGCATCGGTTTTTTTATTAGCGGGAATGTAAGGTGTAATTTGAGGAATTTCGTTGCACATTCCCGGGGTGTTTAACCATAAATTCA
>JAFSIN010000059.1 GCA_017439765.1 Clostridia bacterium
ATGTAAAAGGTATGAAGGTTACTGCCGCAGCACCCTGCCGTGCATTTCAAAACGCTGTTGGGGTCGCCCTGGCAGCCGAAAAACAAGAATTTTGCAAGGCGCAAGAACTTATGCCCACATATTTACGCCTGCCACAAGCCGAGCGTGAACTGAAGGCAAAACAAGAAAGGAATTAAAAGTTATGAAAATTGCTATTGGATGCGACCACGGTGGTTTAGACCACAAAAACGCTATTGCCGAGTTTTTAAAAGAAAAAGGATTCGAGGTTTTAGACCACGGAATATACGAGCAAAAGGCAATTGATTACCCAATTATTGCGAAAAAAGTTGCTTTAAGTGTTAAAAATAACGAGGCCGATTTGGGCGTTTTGGTTTGCGGCACAGGCATTGGTATGTCGCTTGCCGCTAATAAAATTAAGGGTATTCGCGCTGCGGTCTGCAGCGAACATTTTTCGGCCAAATATACAAGGCTGCACAACAACTCTAACATATTGTGCTTAGGCGGCAGGGTTATTGGTGTTGGCACCGCTTTAGAACTTGTTGACCTTTTTGTTAACACCGAGTTTGAGGGTGGCCGCCACCAAAACCGCATTAACCTTATTAATGAGATTGAAAATAATAATTTATAATTAAGGGTAGGAGAAACCTTAAATGTATGAAAATTTTATTATAGTAATACCAAGCCTTAACCCCGATGAAAAGTTAGCCAAAACTGTTGACGGGCTTAAACAAGTTGGGTTTGCAAATATTTTGCTTGTAAACGACGGCAGCGCCAAAGAAACCTTGCATTTCTTTCCGCAGGGTGATGGCATTACACAACTTAACCACCGTGTTAACCGAGGCAAAGGCGCCGCACTTAAAACTGCCTTTAGGTACATAAAACGCAATTTGCCAAAAATAAACGGCATTATTACCGTTGATGGCGATGGCCAGCACGATCCACAAGACGTTTGTGCCTGCGCCAACGCGTTAGATATTAATTCTAACACAGCAATTTTGGGCTGCCGCGATTTTTCGTTGCCCGAAGTTCCTGCACGAAGCCGCTTTGGCAACAAAACAACCTCACTTGTGTTTAAATTGCTTTGCGGTTTAAACATTTCTGACACACAAACAGGTTTGCGGGCATTCCCAAGGGGGTTGCTTAACCTTTTAACCAGCATTGATGGCCAAAGGTTTGAATACGAAACCAATATGCTTTTAAAGTTTAAACAAAACAACATTGCATTTAAAGAGGTTAAAATTAAAACGGTTTACATAGAAGAAAACAAAACCTCGCACTTTCACCCCATTAAAGACTCTTTAAGGGTTTACCGCTTTATTTTTGCCTTCTTTTTAAGTTCTATTGTTTCATTTTTGGCCGATATTTCGGTTTTTTACCTAATTTGCAAAATTTTCGGCAAATTGCTTGGTTCTTGGGTAGAGTTTACAGCCACAGTTTTTGCCAGAGTAATTTCCAGCCTCATTAACTTTAAAATTAACAAGAAAAAGGTGTTCCACTGCAAAACAAAAAGCAAGAACACCCTGATTAAATATTATTGCGTTGCCCTTCCCCAAATGTTAATTTCGGCAGGGGTTGTCTCTATCCTGTCGGCTATTTTCTCGGCAGGGGCAGGGCTTTCCACCGTTATAAAAATTATTGTGGACTGCATTTTGTTTTTTATTGGCTACCGCTTGCAACAAAACTGGGTGTTTAACGACACCAAAACAGAAAAACCAAAAACCACCGACGAAAAAACCAAAAAATTAACCGTTGGCACCATTATTAAACGCACACTGCTTTCGGTTGGCACGGCGTTGGGGCTTTTACTTATAACCGTTGTTGCGGCCTGTCTTTTAATAACCCATGGGCCAAGCAAAAGCCTTTGTAATATGCTGGTGCTTTCGGCCAAGCAGGCCAGTGCTACCAAGTGGATTCCGGGGCTTTTTATGTCGCAAGCAAGAATTGATGATATTTTGGCCAACAGCCAAAAGGTTAATACCGATATTATAGATGCTTCGGCGCTTAACAGTGCCGGCGACGGCGAATGGGACAACGCCATTGATGGCATGAAACTTGAATTTTTAAACGAGCCTAAATTTAAGGCCTATGTTATACTTGTAAAGGACCCTGCACGAGTTAAGGTCGGGGTTTCTTCGGACAATTTTGCAACCGCCACAAGCGGCAAACGAATTTTTGATGTTGCAAAAAAATATAACGCATTGGCTGCTATTAACGGCGGCGAGTTTTTAGATGTTGGCGGTATGGGCAGCGGCGCAAAGCCAATGGGACTTACATACTCATTCGGCAAGGCTGTTTGGTCTGATTCGCTCAACCGCACCTTTATTGGTTTTGACAGCAACAACAAACTTATTTGCAAAGAATCTATGACACAGGCTCAAGCCGACAGTTTGGACATACGAGATGCCGTTTCGTTCCAGACGGGTAACGTTATTATTGAAAGCAGCGGCAGCGAGGTTAAATTGCATTACAGCGACAGTAACACAGGCACCGCCCAACGCACCGCCATTGGTCAGCGTGCCGACGGCACCGTTATTTTGCTTGTAACCGACGGTCGCAGCGCCGACAGCATTGGCGCCACTAAAAACGATGTTATTGATATTATGGTGCGCTACGGTGCCGTAACGGCCGGTATGTTAGACGGTGGCTCATCGGCCATGATGTATTATAAAGATTATTTTAATAAATACCCTGTGGATACATCCGAGTTTGACACCTACCAAACCAAAGGCCTTGTTAACCGCTACAAAGCCTTTACCAAGCCACGCAGCATTCCAACCTATTTTATAGTAACGGGGGAATAATATGAAAAACAAACCTCTTTTTTACAAAATATATTTTAGTTGCCTTGCTGTTTTTGGTGTTTTAATAATCATAGGTTTAATTGCCTTTAACGGTTGGCTTGCCTCTTACGAAAATGCCCAACCCGAAAATATTGTAAACAATATTGTAGAAACCTATGTTAAGGCTAACAACGTGTTTGGGCTTAAAGCTCAGCACAAACTTGATGTTTCGGCTTACGAAACGGCCGATACGGTAAATAGCGCTGTTGCCGCCGCCATAAACGGCAAAACGGTAACCTCGTCCACCTTAGCCACCCGCCCCGAAGGCTGCGATTTAGCCTATACCATTAAGGCCGACGAGCAAAAATTACTTAATGTTTACCTTAAAAAGAACGAAGGCTCGGCACTTACATCGACCTACGAAATTTTAAAAATAAGCCTGGCCGACGAATTTTACAAACCCATTAAAATTATGTTGCC
>JAFSIN010000060.1 GCA_017439765.1 Clostridia bacterium
GGCACAGAATGCGTCCGGTGGTCAAGCGGGCTGAATAAATAGAAACGCCCCCGGTGACCGACGGTGTTAAAACCTCGGTATTTGGAGAAGATAATGTAAGCCTTAACGGCCTTGCTAATTTAGTAGATGCCGTTGGCGAGGATTTAGGCGTAAAAACTAACATAAACACCACAGTAATTAATAATATTGTAAAAAACATTCAAGAAAAAACCGTTAACACTGCTATAGAGAGTGAACATACCGATTCTTCCGAGCTTGACAACACCTTAACCTTAACCGATATTGAGGCCGAAATTAATGCACTGGGTTACGAATTATCTAATCAAGATGTTGGCAAGGTTTACGAAGAGTTTAAAAGGGTTGTTTCTAAAAAAGATTCCATTGGTAAAAGGGAATTAGAGGCTATAATTGCCAGCACCGCAATGCAGGTGCCTTCCACCTACCACCTTGTTAATTATGTTGTAAACAGCGGCAATATTATTAATGCTACCGCTAATATAACTCTTTCTAAAGACGGCGAAGAACTAAGCGGCGTAAGCATTGGCGATGGCCCGATTGATGCCGCATTCCACGCAATAGAGCAAATTATAGGCCACCATTATGAACTCGACGATTTTCAAATTCAGGCCGTAACTAAGGGCAGGGAGGCAGTAGGCTCCTCAATAATCAGGCTTAGGGCAGGCGGAAAGTTATATTCGGGCAATGGAGTTTCGACCGATATTATTGGTGCTTGCATAAGGGCCTATATTAATGCACTTAACAAAATTGTATACGAGGAAAAATAACTATGAAATTTTGTTTTTCAACTAAAAATGTGCCAACTCAATCGTTTTTAGAACTTTGTAATATTACGGCACAATACAATTTTTCGGGTTTCGAGGTTTTCGATGTTTTTGCCCAAAAACAAATCCATTCCGACAGTATTTTTATTTCGGCAAACACAACCTCGGCCAAACGAAAATTAATTAACAGGCACTTAAGTATCAGTACACTTAAAATGCCAGAAGCCATAACCGAAAACACCAACCCCGAAGACATTGAAAAATATGTTGAATATGCCGCTTTGGTAGGTGCTTCGGTTACTTTGGAGTTAGACTGCGACAATTATAATGCGCTTAAAAAAATATTGAAAAATGCCATAAAAAAGGCCGAAAATTTAGAGGTTATGATTTTAATTGAAACCTGTGGGCAATATTCCAGCACCAACAAGGTTTTAGAGGTTATAAATGTTCTTGAATCGGCTGCGGTGGGTGTTGCCTGGAATATTAGAAGCACATATTTCAAGGGCGGCGAATCGGCCGATACCACCATACAAAATTTGGGTGCCCACATAAATTATGTGCGTTTGGGCGACCGTAAAAATGGCAAAAAAGCATTAATAGGCAGCGGTGAATTGCCAATAAACGATTTTATAAATGCCTTAAAATCGCTTAATTACGATGGTTATATTTGTGCCGCAAGCAACCAGGATGTTGAATCTTACGACATCGTTCTTACCCATTTTATAAACTATATGCAACGCGTTACCTATGAAAGCAGCGCTAAAAAAGCCATTTATTATAACCGTTCACACACCGGCACATATCCTTGGAAAAAATACGAGGTATTAGATATTACCTTTTCACAGGTGCTTGACGAAATGGCCGAACGCTACCCCGACCAATACGCCTTCAAATATACAACGCTCGACTATACCCGAACATATTCACAGTTTAGAGAAGATGTTGATAGGGTAGCGGCATCGTTAATAGCGTTGGGTGTAAAACCTGGCCACCATGTTGCCATTTGGGCCACCAATATTCCACAGTGGTTTTTAACATTTTGGGCAACGGTTAAAATTGGTGCAGTTTTGGTTACGGTTAACACTGCCTACAAAATTCACGAAACCGAATATTTGCTCAGACAATCTGATACACATACCCTTGTTATGATAGATTCTTGCAAGGATTCTAATTATAAAGAAATTATGCAAGAACTTTGCCCGGAACTTAAAAACCTGACCCCCGGCAAGCCTTTGTATTCTAAAAAATTACCGTTTTTACGCAATATTGTTACGGTGGATTTTAAAATGCAGGGCTGCTTAGAGTGGAAAGAGATGTTAGAATTATCGAGCACTGTTCCACCTGCCGAGGTGCACCGCCGTGCATCTCTTGTTAAACCGCACGATGTTTGCAATATGCAATATACATCGGGCACAACAGGTTTTCCAAAAGGTGTTATGCTTACACATTCCAACATTATTAATAACGGTAAAATTATTGGCGACAGAATGGATATTTCTACCGCCGACCGCATGATGATACAGGTTCCAATGTTCCATTGCTTTGGAATGGTGCTTTCCATGACCAATTTAATGACACACGGCGGCACTATTTGCCCAATGCCGTATTTTTCGCCAAAATCATCACTTGCCTGCATTAATGATGAAAAAATAACCTGCTTTAACGGTGTGCCCACAATGTTTATTGCTATGTTTGGCCACCCCGATTTTGTCAAAACCGATTTTTCTCATATGCGCACAGGTATTATGGCAGGCGCTAACTGCCCCGCCGACCTTATGCGTAGGGCAGCAGATGAAATGAATATGCGTGAAATTGTTAGCGTTTACGGCCAGACCGAAGCATCCCCCGGTTGCACTATGGGCGAGGTTAATGAAGATTTAGACCACCGTGTTGAAACGGTTGGCAGTGCCTTCCCGGGTGTTGAATGTAAAATTATTGATGCCGAAACCGGCGAAGATTTACCCGATGGCCAAAACGGAGAGTTTGTAGCACGCGGCTTTAACATTATGAAGGGTTATTACAAAATGCCCAAGGCTACCGAGCAAACCATTGACGCTCAAGGTTGGCTGCACAGTGGCGATATTGCATGCCGCACCCCCGATGGTTACTATAAAATAACCGGTAGGTTAAAGGATATGATTATTCGCGGCGGCGAAAATTTATATCCCCGCGAGATTGAGGAATTTTATTTAACACACCCCAAAATTCGCGATGTTCAGGTGGTTGGCGTGCCCGATGAACGCTACGGCGAAGAATGTTGCGCCTGGATTATTCTTAAAAAAGACGAAACCGCAACCGAAGACGAGATGCGCCTGTTTGGCGAAAGCAGTATGGCCAAACACAAGGTTCCGCGTTATTTCTTGTTTGTTAACGAGTTCCCAATGAATGCAGCAGGTAAAATCCTTAAATATAAAATGAAGAATGAATCTGTAAAAATGTTGGGCATTTAGTTTTAAAATTTTGCTTGACTTTTAATATTTAAGGTAGTATAATCCTATTATCAATTGAATTTAAAGGCTAAGACGAAGACGGATTCATACGGTTTTTTCAGAGAGTCGGGGGCGGTGAAATCCCGGTAAATAAAGTTTGAAAATCCCATCACTTCCGAGCCGAAAGTCCAAAAGTTTTAATTAGTAGGGCTTTCCGTGATTGCTGCGTTAATGCATACGGCTTGTTAGAGCCTGAGTGGCACGTTAGTGCAATTTGAGTGGTACCGCGGGTATTGATTTTTCAAAACTCGTCTCAAAGTATTTTGAGGCGAGTTTTTTTATTTTACTTTAAAGGAGAGATTGTTATGAGTAACCAAACCACAATGACACAATTAAGCGAGATTGCTAAGCGAATTAAGGAAATGCGCGAAATTATGGGTTGGACTATTGCCCAAATGGCCGAAAAAACCGAAGTTTCGACTGAAGATTACGAAAAATATGAAAGCGGCAATATCGATATACCTTTCTCTTTTATTCATAAATGTTCATTGGTGTTCGATGTAGAGTTAACCGAACTGTTAGAGGGTAGAACCGCTAACCTTTCAAGTTATACCATAACCCGCAAGGGCAAAGGCCAACAAACTGCTAAAGAAGAGGGCATAGATATTAAAAACTTAGCCCCAAAATTCCGTGATAAAATTGCCGAGCCTTATTATGTTAGATATGAATATTCTGCCTCACAACAGAATAAACCTATTCATTTGGCAAAACACTCAGGTCAAGAGTTCGACCTTGTGTTATCGGGTAGCCTTAAGGTTCAAATTGGCGAACACACCGAAATCCTGCACGAAGGCGACAGCATTTATTACGACAGCTCAACCCCGCATGGCATGATAGCCATTGATGGCCAAGATTGTGTTTTCTGTGCCGTTGTTTTACCGGGCGAAAAAACCGCCGAAAAAGAGGTTGGCAAAACCATTGCCACCGCTAAAAAGAGCGAAAAATTGGTTTGCGAAAAATTTGTTGAGTGCACAGAAGACAAAAACGGCGCCCTCGAAAAAATCAACTTCAAAAACACCGAAACATTTAACTTTGGTTTCGATGTTGTTGATGAAATTGCAAAAAAATACCCCGAAAAACTTGCAATGCTGCACCTCGATGTTAATAAAACCGAACGCCGATTTACATTCCGAGATATTAAGCATTATTCGAACCAAACCGCCAACTACTTTAAATCGCTTGGCATTAAGCGTGGCGACAAAGTAATGTTGGTGCTAAAGCGTCATTACCAGTTCTGGTTCTGCATGGTGGCACTGCATAAAATTGGTGCGGTTGCAATTCCTGCCACAAACCAACTTAAAGAGCACGATTTTGTTTATCGTTATAATGCCGCAGGCGTTAATACCATTGTCTGCACTGCCGATGGCGACACTGCCGACATTGCCGAAGCTGCTGCAAAACAATGCCCACAGGTTAAAAATTTGGTGCTTGTTGGCGGCGAAAAAGAAAATTGGCATAATTTTAACCAAGAGTTTAAACTGTTTTCAAGAAAATACGAGCGTGAAGAAAACGCCTCGGCCGGCAACGATTTAGCTCTTATGTTCTTTACTTCGGGCACAACGGGTAATCCAAAAATGGCAGCGCATAAGCACACATATGCCTTAGGCCATTTTGTAACGGCTAAATATTGGCATTGTTGCGAACGCGACGGTCTGCATTTAACAATTTCAGATACCGGTTGGGGAAAATCACTTTGGGGTAAACTGTATGGCCAATGGCTATGCGAAGGTGCCGTGTTTGTTTACGATTTTGACAGGTTTGATGAAAACGAAATTTTACCAATGTTCAAGCAATATGGCATTACTACCTTCTGCGCACCGCCAACAATGCTTAGAATGTTGGTTCGGGGCGACCTTTCTAAATACGATTTATCGTCAATACACCATATGACCACCGCAGGTGAAGCACTAAACCCCGAGGTATTCAAGCTCTTTAAAGATGCCACCGGACTCGAGATTATGGAAGGCTTTGGCCAAACCGAAACCACCCTTACCATTGCAAACCTTAGCGGCACAGTTCCTAAAATTGGTTCAATGGGTAAGGCTTCGCCTCAGTATGATATTGATTTGGTCGACCCTGATGGAAACCCCGTTCCTACCGGCGAAGTTGGTGAAATTGTTATTAAGATTAACGAAAATGTGCCTTGCGGACTTTTCAGAGAATATTATTTAGATGAAGAAAAGACCAACGAAGCCATGTACGATGGACTTTACCATACCGGCGACACCGCCTGGCGCGACGAAGACGGATATTTCTGGTATGTTAGCCGTGTTGACGATGTTATTAAATCTTCGGGCTACCGTATAGGACCGTTTGAGATTGAAAGCGTAATTATGGAACTTCCTTATGTTGTTGAGTGCGGTGTATCGGCCGCTCCCGACGAGTTAAGGGGTCAGGTTGTTAAGGCAAGCATTGTTTTAACCAAAGGCACCGAAGGCACCGAAGAACTTAAAAAGGAAATTCAGCAATATGTTAAATCGCATACAGCCCCCTACAAATACCCAAGGGTTGTTGTCTTCCGCGATGAATTACCCAAGACCATAAGCGGTAAAATCCAAAGGAATAAACTATAAATTATATATTGACAAATTTTTATTAGTTGTGATATAATTCTTACATATCTAAAGGCGTAGACGAAGAGGATAATGGCAGCTTAAGCTTTAGAGAGGCGGCGTTTGGTGAAAGCCGTTGCAAAAGCCCCATTGTTTGTAGCTCCCGAGCCGGAAGGAAGAAAGATTTATTCGAGTAGAACCTTCCCGTTACTGCTGCGTTAATGCATACGGCTTGTTAGAGCCTGAGTGGCACTTTTGTGCAATTTGAGTGGTACCGCGGGATATAAGTAAACTTATAGCTCGTCTCAAAAGATATTATATCTTTGGGGCGAGCTGTTTTGATTTTGCCCTAAAAAACGGAGGAACACATGAACACCGAAACAGGATTACAGTTTAAAATTAAAGAAATGGCCCAGCGTATAAAAACCCTTAGGGAAATTATAGGCTTAACACCCGAGCAAATGGCCGAAAAAACCGGTGTTTCGCTTGACGAATATACAGCCTGTGAAGCAGGGCTTAATGACCTTAACTTTGCCTTTCTTTATAGGTGTGCATTAGCTCTTAATGTCGATGTTACCGAAATTATAGAGGGCACAGGTCCCCGCCTTGCAGGGTATACTGTAACCCGCAAGGGCGAAGGCCAACACATTCAAAAGGCCCATTCCATGACATATTATAACCTGGCTTCTGCATTTAAAAACCGTATTGCCGAGCCACTTTATGTTGTGTGTGATTATGATGAAAAGGCACAAAACGCCAATATCGAACTTACCACCCACGAAGGCCAAGAGTGCGACATCGTTGTTAAAGGCACCTTAAAGGTGCAGGTTGGCAACCATATTGAGCTTTTAAACGAAGGCGACAGCATTTATTATGATAGTTCTACCCCACACGGTATGGTAGCAGTGGGCGGCGATTGTATTTTTTATGCAATAGTGTTAAATCCCGAAAGGGAGCCTATTTCTACCTTGATTCACAGCGGTGCGCGCGAGTTTATAGCCACACCTGCTAAAAAATCCACAGGTGTGAAAAGGGTTTATGCCAACTTTATTAATAAAACAGAGGGCGAAAACGGCGAACTTAAAGAAATAACCTTTAAAAATGAAGATTCCTTTAACTTTGCCTTTGATGTTATTGATGAACTTGCCCAAAAAACACCCGATAAAACAGCAATGCTGCACATTGATAACAATAAAACAGAACGCCGCTTTACTTTTGCCGATTTAAAACGTGCCTCTTCACAAACGGCCAACTACTTTAAATCATTGGGCATTAAAAAAGGCGATAAAGTAATGCTTATTTTAAAGCGCCATTACCAGTTCTGGTTTTGCATGTTAGCACTTCATAAAATTGGTGCCGTGGCCATTCCTGCCACTAATCAGTTAAAGGAACACGACATTACCTATAGGTTGAATAAAGCAGGGGTTAAAATGATAATTTGCACCCCTGACGACAATATTCCGCAAGAGGTTGAAAAAGCCGCCGAACATTCCAATACCCTTGAAACTAAGGTTATTGTTAACGGCAGCCGTGAAGGTTGGCGTAGTTTCGATGAAGAATATTGCCTATATACCGGCAAATTTGCCCGAACCGAAGATTCGCCCTGTGGTAACGATTTAATGCTTATGTATTTTACCTCGGGCACAACTGGCAACCCAAAAATTGCCATGCACAACTTTAAATACCCGTTAGGCCATTTTATAACGGCAAAATATTGGCACTGTGTAAACCCCGAGGGTCTGCATTTAACCATAGCCGATACCGGCTGGGCCAAGGCGGCATGGGGCAAAATTTACGGCCAATGGTTGTGCGAAGCACCCATTTTTGTATACGATTTTGACCGCTTTGATGCTAACGATATTTTACCAATGTTCCGCCAATACGGCATTACAACTTTCTGTGCGCCGCCAACCATTTTAAGAATGATGGTGAAACAAGATTTATCATTATTCGACCTTTCGGGCATAGAACACATGACCACTGCCGGCGAAGCATTAAACCCCGAGGTTTTCCGCCAATTTGAAAAGGCAACAGGCCTGCAAATTATGGAAGGTTTTGGTCAGACCGAAACCACCGTTGCATTGGCAAACCTTGCAGGCACCAAAACCAAATTAGGTTCAATGGGCAAACCTGTGCCTATTTATAACATCAAATTAGTGGATCCCGAAAATAAACCCGTACCTGTTGGCGAGGTTGGCGAAATAGCCATAGATATTTCTGCAGGTAACCCGTGCGGATTATTTACCGGATATTATGAAGATGCCGAAAAAACCAACGAGTGCCGTTATGGCGGTCTTTACCACACCGGCGACACCGCCTGGCAAGATGAAGACGGTTATTTTTGGTATGTTGGCCGTGTTGATGATGTTATTAAGTCTTCAGGCTACCGCATAGGCCCGTTCGAAATAGAAAATGTTATTATGGAACTGCCATATGTTCTTGAATGTGGTGTTTCGGCCATGCCCGACGAAGTAAGGGGCCAAATTGTTAAGGCCAGCATAGTGCTCACAAAGGGCACCGAGGGCACCGAAGAACTTAAAAAAGAAATTCAAGAATATGTAAAATCCAGAACAGCTCCTTATAAATATCCGCGTGTAGTAGTCTTCCGTGAAGAGTTACCCAAAACCGCAAGCGGTAAAATACAACGCAACAAACTATAATTTTTTAAAGGAGAAAAATTATGAAATACGAAATTTCTATAACCAAAACTTCTAACCCAAAACCACACCCTCAAGATGAAAGCAAACTGGGTTTTGGCAAAATTTTTACCGACCATATGTTTTTAATGGATTACAGTGCCGACAAAGGCTGGTATAACGCAAGAATAGTGCCGTTCGGCCCCATTCCAACACACCCGGCATCCACCGTTTTTCATTACGGCGCCGAAATTTTCGAGGGTATGAAGGCCTACCGTGCTGTTGACGGCACAATTCGCCTGTTTAGACCAATGGAAAATATTAAAAGGCTTAACAATTCGGCCGAGCGTTTGTGCTTGCCACAGTTAGACGAACAAGGTTGTTTAGAAATATTAAACACAATGGTTGAGCTTGAAAAAGATTGGGTACCTCACAGTGAAGGAACATCGCTTTACATACGCCCTTTTCTTTATGGTAACGACCCACACCTTGGCGTGCACGCCGTTAGCAATGCAGTTTTTGCTGTAATTTGCTCGCCGGTTGGCGCATATTATGCCGAGGGTATAAATCCTGTTAAAATTGCAATAGAATCGGAAGATGTTCGTGCTGTTCGCGGTGGCACCGGTTACGCCAAATGCGGTGGTAACTATGCTGCAAGCCTAAGGGCAGGCCAAAGGGCCGAAAAGAACGGTTACACCCAGGTTCTTTGGTTAGACGGTGTAGACAGAAAATATATTGAAGAAGTTGGCGCCATGAACGTAATGTTCAAAATAGGCGGCAAAATTATTACCCCCGAACTTACAGGCTCGGTTTTACCCGGCATTACACGTAAATCTTGCATAGAACTGTTAAAAGATTGGGGCTATACAGTAGAAGAACGCAAAATCTCGGTTGATGAACTTTTTGAGGCTGCACAAAATGGCACATTAGAAGAGGCTTGGGGTACCGGTACAGCTGCCGTTGTATCGCCAATTGGCCACCTTTTCTATAAAGGTACAGAATATACCGTAAGCAACAACCAAATAGGTGAGGTTACCTATAAACTATATAACGAGTTAACCGCTATTCAGTGGGGCAAGGCAGAAGATACTCACGGTTGGAGCACCAAGGTTTGCAATGGTTAATTTTAAAAGAATAACCTTGTTTGCAGGGCATTATGGCAGCGGAAAAACAAATATAGCGGTTAATTATGCTGTTTTGTTAAAAAACAAAGGGTTTAATGTAAAAATAGCCGATTTAGATATTGTTAACCCATATTTTCGCACTAAAGACAGTGCCGAGCTGCTAAATAAAGAGGGAATAGAGGTAATTTCGCCCTCGTTTGCCAACACAAATGTTGATTTACCTGCCTTACCGGCCGAGGCCTACAGCCTTGTGCAAAACAAAAACATTTATGCCGTGTTAGATATAGGCGGAGATGACCGTGGGGCATACGCCCTTGGCCGATACAGACCCTATATTTTAGAAGAAAACAATTACGAAATGGTATTTGTTGCTAACTTTTATCGTCCGCTTACCACCACGCCGCAGTCGGCACTTGAGGTTATGCGCGAAATTGAAGAGGCTTCTCAAATTAAATTTACGGCTATAGTTAATAATTCTAATTTAGGCAACCAAACAACCCCAGAAGATATAGTTGCCAGCGACATTAAAGCCAAAGAGCTTGAAAAATTAACGGGTTTACCATTAATTTTTACAGCCGTTAGGGCCGATATTGCCGATAGCGTTAACCTTGAAAATATAGTTCCACTTGTTTTACAACAAAAATATTTTGATATTAAGGAGTAGTTTATATGGCTAAAATAACCTTTAATTCAGACCTTTGTAAAGGTTGCGGCCTTTGTGTAGAGGCCTGCCCGAAACATCTTTTAATAATAGCTAAAGACCAAATAAATTCCAAGGGACATTCCCCCGCAATAATCACTAACCAATCGGCTTGTATTGGTTGCGGTTTTTGCGCCACAATGTGCCCCGACTGTGTAATAACGGTAGAAAGGTAGGTAAAATAATGGCAGAAAAAGTTTTAATGAAGGGTAACGAAGCCATTGCCGAAGCGGCTATAAGAGCCGGCTGTATGCACTATTTTGGCTACCCGATTACCCCCCAAACCGAAATTGCAGCCTATATGGCTAAAAGAATGCCCAAAATTGGCGGCGTATTTTTACAGGCCGAAAGCGAAGTGTCGGCCATTAATATGGTTTACGGCGTTGCCGCTGCGGGCTTTAGGGTTATGACATCATCTTCAAGCCCTGGCGTTTCACTTAAGCAAGAGGGTATTTCTTACATAGCAGGTGCCGATTTACCTGCCCTTATAGTTAACGTTCAGCGTGGTGGCCCTGGCCTTGGAGGAATCCAGCCTTCACAGTCAGATTATTTTCAAGCTACAAAGGGTGGCGGCCATGGCGATTACCGCTTAATAGTTTTAGCACCGGCATCGGTTCAAGAAATGGCCGATTTAACAGTTAAAGCCTTTGATTTAGCTGATAAATACAGGGTGCCCGCTATGTTGTTGGCCGATGGCACCATGGGTCAAATGATGGAACCCGTTGAATTACCCGAACCCCAAAATTCCAATGTTGAAAAACCTTGGGCCGTTAGGGGCACAAACAACCAAAGAAAGCACAATGTTGTAAATTCGCTTTACCTAAAGCCCGAAATTTTAGAGCAAACTAACTTCGAGCGTTTCGAGCGTTATAAGAAAATTGAAGAAAATGAGTGCATTTATGAAGAATTTATGATGGACGATGCCGAATACTGTGTTGTAGCATTCGGTATTGCTGCCCGTATTTCTAAAAATGCAGTTATTGAGGCCAGAAAACAGGGCATTAAGGTTGGTCTTATTCGCCCAATTACATTATGGCCGTTCCCCAAAGCTCCACTTGCAAAGGCCGCAAAACAGGTTAAAGGCTTTGTGTCGGTTGAGCTTTCTATGGGCCAAATGATAGAAGATGTTAAATTAGCTGTTAATTGCAGCAAGCCAGTTAATCTTTGCAACCGTGTTGGCGGCATGATTCCTTCACCCGAACAGGTGTTAGAATCCATTAAAAATCTTGTTAAGGAGGCAGAATAATGATTGTTTTTCAAAAACCAAAAGCATTAACCGATGCACCATTTCATTACTGCCCCGGCTGCACACACGGCATAATCCACCGCCTTGTTGCAGAGGCCATAGATGAATTGGGAATTGAAGGCAAAACTGTAGGTGTAGCGCCTGTTGGTTGCGCCGTTATGGCTTATGATTATTTCGCTTGCGATATGGTAGAGGCAGCCCATGGCCGTGCCCCTGCCATTGCAACCGGTCTTAAAAGGTGTATGCCCGAAAATATTGTGTTTACATATCAAGGCGATGGCGACTTAGCCTCTATTGGTATGGCCGAAACTGTTCACGCCGCAGCCAGAAACGAAAATATAACCATTATTTTCGTTAATAATGCTATTTATGGTATGACAGGCGGTCAAATGGCACCAACTTCACTGCCGGGCCAGGTAACTCAAACCTCCCCTTATGGACGCGATACTAAAACTGCCGGCTTCCCAATAAAAGTTAGCGAAATGTTAGCTACCTTAGAGGGTCCACAGTATATTGAGCGTGTTGCAGTTAATAATGTTAAAAACATTAAAAATGCCAAAAAGGCCATTTTAAAAGCCTTTAAAAACCAAACCGAAAATAAAGGTTTTTCATTAATCGAAATCATTTCTACCTGCCCAACCAACTGGGGCATGACACCCTCTAAAGCTTTAGAGTGGGTGGATGAAAAAATGATTCCGCATTATCCGCTTGGTGTTTACCGCGACAAAGATAAGGAGGCCGAATAATGACTACACAAATATTAATTGCAGGTTTTGGCGGTCAAGGCGTTCTTTTTGCAGGTAAATGCTTAGCATACGAAGGTCTGTTCGAAGAAAAACAGGTTAGCTGGTTGCCTTCGTACGGCCCCGAGATGCGCGGTGGTACTGCCAGCTGTGGCGTAATTTTAAGCGACGAACCCGTTGGTTCACCAATAGTATCAAACCCCGATATTTTATTGGCCATGAACCTTCCGTCGTTTGATAAATACGAAAGCCAGATTGTAAAGGGTGGCAAGGCTATTGTTGACAGCACACTTATAGAACGCAAGGCCGAACGCTCCGATATTGATGCTTTTTATATTCCTGCTACTAAAATGGCGGCAGAAGCCGGCGTGCCCACACTTGCTAATATGATAATGCTTGGTAAAATGATTAAAGAATCAGGTGTTGTTTCGATAGATAACGCTGTAGAGGCCATGAAAAAGGTAGTATCGGCCAAACGTGCCGATTTGCTTGAAGCAAATGTTAAGGCTTTAATGGCTGGTTATAATTATTAATTAAAAAACAAAACCCCCGTGCAACAAAAGTTGCACGGGGGTTAATTTTATTGTTTATTTGTGAATATTGCCTGATTCTTTAGTGATAACATCGTGGGCGCCGCCCTCAATAATACTTGTAGCACTAACAAGTGTGAGTTTTGCTTTTTGTTGCAGTTCGGGAATGTTGAGCGCACCGCAGTTACACATTGTAGAACGCACCTTAGCAAGTGAAATATTTACATTATCTTTAAGAGTGCCGGCGTAAGGAACATAGGAATCTACACCCTCTTCGAAAGATAATTTCTTATCGCCGCCTAAGTCGTAACGTTGCCAGTTCCTAGCCCTGTTAGAGCCTTCGCCCCAATATTCTTTAACATAGCTGCCGTTTATCATTAATTTATTGGTCGGGCTTTCGTCAAACCTGGCAAAATAACGGCCAAGCATTAAAAAGTCAGCACCCATAGCAAGCGCTAAGGTCATATGGTGGTCGTGAACAATGCCACCGTCTGAGCAAACAGGAATATAAACGCCATGCTTTTTATAATATTCATCTCTTGCTTTGCAAACATCTATAAGAGCTGTGGCTTGTCCGCGGCCAATACCTTTGGTTTCGCGGGTAATACAAATTGAGCCACCGCCAATGCCAACCTTTATAAAATCGGCTCCGGCATCGGCCAAGAAATTAAAGCCTTCGCTATCCACAACGTTGCCGGCACCAATTTTAATTTTGTCGCCATATTTTTCTCTGGCAAATTTAAGGGTGCGGGCCTGCCATTCGCTAAAGCCTTCGGAAGAGTCTATGCAAAGAACATCGGCACCTGCATTTATTAATGCAGGAATCCTTTCTTCGTAGTCGCGGGTGTTAATGCCGGCGCCTACAACATAGCGTTTGTCGGCATCTAATAATTCTAACGGGTTTGCTTTGTGAAGGTCGTAATCTTTGCGGAAAACAATTGATTTTAAGTTTTGGTTTTTATCAATTACGGGCAGGGCATTTAACTTATTATCCCAAATAATGTTGTTGGCTTCTTTAAGTGTAACATCGTCGTAGGTGTATATTAATTTATCAAACGGAGTCATAAATTCGCTTACTTTAGTGGATGTATCCATACGGCTAACCCTATAATCGCGGCTGGTAACAATACCTAAAAGTTTGCCGTTGGCAGTGCCGTCGTCGGTAACGGCAATGGTTGAAAATCCGTTTTCTTCCTTAAGGGCTATAACATCAGCCAAGGTGTCGGTAGGTTTAAGGTTAGAAGCACTAATAACAAAACCGGCCTTAAAGTTTTTAGCACGGGCAACCATAGCTGCTTCATCTTCAATAGATTGCGAACCATATATAAATGAAACGCCGCCCTCTTTAGCTAATGCCACGGCTAATTTTTCGCCCGAAACCGATTGCATTATGGCACTAACCATTGGAATATTAAGCGAAATATCGGGTTCTTCGCCCTTTTTAAATTTAACAAGCGGTGTTTTAAGGCTAACGTTAGCCGGTATACACTCGGCCGAAGAATAACCCGGCACTAACAAATACTCGTTAAAGGTATGTGAAACACTGTCAAAATAATAAGCCATTTTATATTCCTCCGTAAAAATGTATTTTTACGATTATATACCCAAATGGGTAATAAAGTCAATATTTTATACAAAAAAATATTATTAATTATGAATTTCATTAAAAAATAAAAAAAATCTTGCAAAAATTTAAACTATATGATATAATTTATCAGCTACCGTGTAGGCAGCAAATATTACACACATTTCGTTTGGTACAGTTGAGGTATTGCCGCTTGATACTCGGCAGGTGCTGGTTACTGTTAAACGGAATGGAGGAAAAACCTCAGGAGGAAAACAAATGGCAGTAGTATCAATGAAACAATTACTCGAAGCAGGTGTTCACTTTGGACACCAAACAAGGCGCTGGAATCCAAAAATGGCACCTTACATTTTCACCGAGCGTAACGGTATTTACATTATCGACCTACAAAAAACCGTTAAAAAGATTAACGAAGCTTATTTCTTCGCTCGTGATATCGTAGCAAATGGCGGCGATATTTTATTTGTAGGCACTAAAAAACAGGCTCAAGATTCCGTTAAAGAAGAAGCTATTCGTTGCGAAATGCCCTTCGTAAATGCTCGTTGGTTGGGCGGTATGCTTACCAACTTTACAACAATCCGCGGCCGTATCAGAAGGTTAAAACAACTTCGTGAAATGGAAGAAAACGGCACATTCGACCTTCTTCCTAAAAAAGAAGTTGCCGGCTTAAAACTCGAAATCGAGAAACTCGAGAAGTTCTTAGGCGGTATTGAAAACATGCATAAAATCCCCGGTGCCTTATTTATTGTTGACCCACGCAAAGAAAGAATTGCAGTTGCCGAGGCTAAAAAATTAGGTATTCCGATTATTGCAATCTGCGACACCAACTGCGACCCCGATGAAGTAGATGCAGTTATTCCCGGTAACGACGACGCTATTCGTGCAGTAAAACTTATTGCCGAAACAATCGCATCTGCTGTTATTGAGGCTCGTCAAGGCGAACAAGGCGCAGCTGCAGAAGCAACCGAAGAAACCGTAGAAGAGGTTCAAGAGGCCGCTTCCGAAGAAGTTGCAGCCGAAGAAGCTGCCCAATAATTTAAATTTACGGAGGATAATATAATGGCTTTTACAGCAAAAGACGTTCAAGCATTACGTGAAAAAACAGGTTGCGGAATGATGGATTGCAAAAAAGCACTTACCGAGTGCGATGGCAACATGGATGCAGCTGTTGACTATTTAAGAGAAAAAGGTCTTGCTTCACAGGCTAAAAAAGCTAGCCGTGTTGCAGCCGAAGGCACAGTTTGTGCCGTTGTTAAAAATGGCGCAGGCGCTTTAGTAGAAATGAATGCCGAAACCGACTTCGTTGCAAACGGCGCAGAATTTAAAGCCCTTGCCGAAAAAATTACTAACATTGTTATAGATGCCGCTCCGGCCGATTTAGATGCACTTTTAAAATGCAGCGAAGGCGGTCAGACCGTTGAAGAAATGGTTCAAGAATTATTCTTAGCCATTCGTGAAAACATTAAGGTTCGCCGTTTTGCCCGTTTTGAAGGCAAGTTGGTATCTTATGTTCATGGCGGCGGTAAAATTGGTGTTATGGTTAAATTAAATACCGAAGCCGATGCTAACAACCCCGAAATTATAACAATGGGTAAAAATATTGCAATGCAAATTGCAGCTATGAACCCTGCATATTTAAACGAAGCTTCTGTTCCGGCAGAGGTTATTGAAAAAGAAAAAGAAATTCTTATTGCCCAAATGAAAGAAGACCCAAAAATGGCCAACAAACCCGACATGGTTCTTGGCAAAATTGTTGAGGGTAAAATTGGCAAATACTACAAAGAAAATTGCTTGGTTAACCAACAATACGTTATTAACGGCGATTTAACCGTAGGCCAATATGTTGATTCGGTTGCTAAAGAGTTAGGCACCACTATTACAATAGATTCTTTTGTTCGTTTTGAAAAGGGCGAAGGAATTGAAAAACGCGTTGACGATTTTGCCAACGAAGTAGCAAGCATGATTAAATAGAATTAACCCAAAACTCCGCTTAAAAAGCGGAGTTTTTTATATAAATTTCTTTACAAACTAATTATAATGTGTAATAATATTTTACAGCAACTGGTAAGGGGTGTAAATTTTGGCAAACAAAAAAACAATTAAAATTGAGAATATGAGCAACGAAAACATTTATGAAATGCAACAAAATATTCTTTCAAGTTACGAAAAGGCCGACAAAAAACGCCCTTTAAGTGTGCTTGTTAAAATATGTAAAGGTTATTACACAAAACTAATTATATCGGCAATTTTTTGTGTGCTTCAATTAAGTGTTATGCTTGTTATGCCCATTGTTACTGCAAACGCTATTGATGCCATTACCATGGGCGGCGAAAATGCTTTAAAGAAGATTATTATAAATCTTTCTATTGCCATATTTTTAATTATAATTAATTACCCCATGCAACGCCTTTATATGACTAGCC
>JAFSIN010000061.1 GCA_017439765.1 Clostridia bacterium
ATCTGACTTTGCCGCTTCAACGATAGCCTTAGCTTCTGCTTCAGCGGTTTCAACACCATCCTTCTTAATCTGCTCAATAAGTTCCTGAAGTTGAACTTCCATAATTCTATCTCCTTTTATATTTAGTTGAATTTACTGCCAAAAAACAAAACGGATCCAGCCTTCTCTGCAGACAGCTAGATCCATTAATGTAATTACAACTATTTAATTTTTTGTATTATAGCACGCTTTTCTTATTTCGTCAAGTCTTTAGAAGGATAAGTCCATAAAAAAATCAACTTTGTAAATTCTACAGTGCAAATTGAAGTGGAATTCAGTGCGGGAATTCATCCACATATATCTGCTTAAAAAGCAAGTTTAAATAAACGGATAAGTCTATAGCTCATCCGGCTTTGTAACAGTTTGAATATTTAGTTTTAGCCGAACGCAACAGCAAAAAACGTCCATCCCTTCGCATTTTAAGTCGAAAATAGCCAATTTCCACTCAAATTTATGCAAATCCGAACCCAGCAAAAATTAGCGGAAATCCTAGTGTTTATGCGGGTTTCAGGTAGTTTGCCCTATTATAACACGAGCATCTATTCTTCTAACAATACCTGTTGCTTTCTTATATTAATCTCCTTTAATTTCAAATCGTGATACCTATTACGAGCGAACGCGAGTAACAAGGTTCACTCAGGTGTCAAAATTTTCAATTTTGGAAACACCGTGTGGTTCTTATTATTTGTGATGAAAGGGAATTTATACCGACGGTATTTACTTTTTTAGGTTAATATGATATAATTTTTTCATAAATGTAAGGGAGAATTATATGAAAAATTCAACTCGCAATTTGGGTATCGACATTTTAAGAATATTGTCTATGTTAGGTGTTGTTTGTTTCCATGTTTTAGGGCATGGCGGCATCTTGAATATCGAACACACCGCAATAAGTTTTTCAATGGTTTGGTTTTTACAAATATTGGTATATCCTGTAGTGAATTGTTTTGTTCTTATTACCGGCTATATTGGATATAAGGATGACAATATTTCTCCAAAAATTAAAAGTCTATTATCTTTAATGTTTACCGTTGCTTTTTATAGCATTTTAATATTTTTGGCATTTACATTTTTGGGCGTTGAGCCTTTTAATTTAAAAGGATTGGCAAAAAACTTTTTGCCAACAATATTTAAAAATTATTGGTTTTTCTCGGCTTATTTTGGACTGTTTTTGTTTTCTCCTCTATTAAACCTGCTTGTGCAAAAATCAAATTTAAAACAAGCCTTTATTTTTTTAAGTGTATTTTTATTTTCTGTTATTATTTCCGTCCTTCACGATACATTCTCATTATTGGGTGGATTCACTCTAATTTGGTTTATTTTTATATACTTAACCGGTGCATTTATAAAAAAATTTAAATTAAATGAACTGCTTTCAAAAAAATGGTGGTTAATTATTGCTTTGTTATCCTGTGTGGCCACTTGGCTTTCAAAAATCGTTTTGCATTTTTCAGGCATTTCCTTTTTGGAGAATCATAGCAATGTGCTTGTGAAATATGTGTCCCCCACAATAGTTTTAATGGCGATAGCTCTGTTGTGTTTGTTTTCAAAAATAAACTGTAACCCTTCGTTTGCTAAAACAATTTCGTTTTTTGCTTCTTCTGCTTTTTCGGTTTATTTGATACACGATAATATTTATGTTAGAACTCATTTAATATCAAAAATACATACCTTCATTGGCAACCCTAACTTTTTGTTACTAGCATTGTTTATCATTTGTTTTGTTCTGGCAATTTTTCTGTCCTGTATTTTAATTGATAAAATTCGAATAAGCATATTTAAATTTTTAAATATTAATAAACTTTCTGTGCAAATAGAAAAAATTATAAGAAAAACAGTAAACAACATTTATCTATTGTTAGAAAAAGCCTGCAAAAAAATATCGGAGTGATTTTCACTCCGATATTTTTATTTAGTTTAAAAAGAATTTTGCGGCTAATGTTAATATAACAAGGAATGCGACATTGGCTGCTGTGAAAATGGCATAATATATTTGGTTTACAAAAATGAGGTTATTTTTTATGGCAAAAATTGATGTTTTTGAAAATTCTAAGTTTGCAACTTTTCTTAGTGCGCTTGGTTGGGTTGGAATACCAATTGGTTTTTATTGCTGCTTTAACAAAGAATTAGGCGTTGGCATTGGTATTATTATTTTGGCAATTGCAATTGCTTTAAAATTTTTGGCGTTTTTTGTTGACCGTTTTGTTGGCCGCATTAAAAGGAAAATATCCGCAAAGAAAAAACAAGCTAAATAAAAAAGCGAGGTGGATTTCACCTCGCTTTTTTATTTAACCTTTAATTAAAAGTGTTTTAATGTTGTTGCCGGTTTTTGCATCTGCAATGGCATCGTTAATTTTGGAAACAGGATATTTGTTGCCAAGTTTTTCAATGTCGGCATGTAAATCGGGGTTGCTTTCTAAGAATTTCAGATAATTTTCAACATCGCAAATTGAATATTGCGAAGAGCCTATAATGTGGAGTGCGTTAAATGTAATCATTTGAGGCTGAATTTCAATAGCGCCCGAATTGCTGTATTGTCCAGGAACTAAGTATACACCACGGTTTCTTAAAATATCTAAACCTTGAACAACGGCTTGAGGAGCACCCGAAGCTTCGAAACAGAGGTCTACACCAAGGCCGCCGTTTTGGCTCTTCATGGCTTCGGTAATGCTTTCGGTACCCTCGCGGGTAAGGTTATAAACCTTGTCGGCGCCTAATTCAACGGCTAATTCTTCGCGTTTTTTGTTGTCGCCTGCGGTAATGGCATAAACTGTTTTAACACCCATTCTTTTAAGGTACATTACAGCGAACACACCAACAGGGCCAAGACCTTGAACAACGGCAACATTAATATCTTTTAAATTAACACCGGCTTTTGCGGCAAGTGAACAAGCATGTATTGCTGTAGGGCCTGGGCAAGCAAATGTTGCTGCAACAAATGGGTCTACACTTTCGGGAATTTTAATAAGATTGGTAAGTGGTGTGTAGTTAACTTCGGTGTAACCGCCGTATAAATAAGGGGCAACGTTAATGTCGCCATCGCAAGTAAATTGGAAATTTACACAGTTGGCATCGTCGCCATTTTTGCAAAGAATACATTCACCACAAGGAACTGCTATGTCGGCAATAACGGCGTCGCCAACTTTAAGGCCATACTCTTGACCTTCGGCGGCATCAACATCGGTAATGCGGCCAACAAACTCGTGGCCTATAATGGTGTTAATATCGTTATCTAATTTACCGTTATGTGTATGTATGTCTGTTCCGCAAATACCGCTTGCGATTAAATCCATTTGGGCATAACCTTTTGGCGGCTTAGTAACCTCGAACTCTCTAACTTCAAAATCTTTGTTTGGTCCAACAAACACTGCTGCTTTTACCTTCATTAAAAATTCCTACCTTTCTATGTTAACCTTAAAATATTTTGCATATTGTTGCTCAATGTTTTTAAGCTCAGCCTTAGATAACGGGGGTTGGTCTTTATAAGCATAGTCAAGGCCCATGGCATTATATTTAGCAACGCCAAGCCTATGGAACGGTAATAAATCAACCTCGGTTATTCCAATGCTTTTAAGATGTTCGCAAATATCTTTAATAGACTTTTCGTCGGCATTGAAATCTCTAATTAAAGGGATTCTGATTCGAACAACAATATTATCGGCAATTAGTTTTTGAATGTTTTCGCTAACCAATTGCAAATTGCCGCCAATTTGCTTGTATTTTTCGCTATTGGCAGTTTTAAAATCAAAAAGATAACCGGTAATAAAACCATTAATCTTTTCAAAATAATTATACGGCACACAACCGGCTGTGTCAATAAGTACCGAAACATTATTCTGTTTTAATTTTTGACAAAGTTCTACAATAGCTTCTGCCTGCAGCATAACTTCGCCACCCGACAAGGTAACACCGCCGCCGCTGGTTTCGTAAAAAATTTTATCCTCTAACAATTCGGGCAAAATTTCATCGGCGGTTGTTTGCCTGCCGCAGACCTCGGGTTTTGCTTTGTTCTGATATTTAAGCAGGCATTTTTCGGGCGATATTGTTTCTGGGTTGTGGCACCACGGGCAACGCAGGTTACAACCTTTAAAAAATACAGTTGTTCTTATGCCTTGCCCATCGCCCACAGAAAAATGTTGAATATTAGAAA
This sequence comes from Clostridia bacterium, assembly GCA_017439765.1. GTDB lineage: Bacteria > Bacillota > Clostridia > Oscillospirales > Acutalibacteraceae > SIG565. Next base: position 4,190 of record JAFSIN010000061.1, read on the forward strand.
TGTTCAGCATGCTTTACTCCTGTTGTGTGCGGCTTAAAATGTCGTGTTGTACATCTTTGCTTAATGTTACATAGAATGCCGAGAAACCTGATACCCTTACAACAAGATTTTGATATTTTTCGGGGTGGTCCATAGCGTCTAACAACACTTCTCTTGAAGTAGAATTTATTTGTACCTCTTGACCGCCTAATTTAAAGTATGCACGAACAAGAGCCGCTAATTTCTTCCTTTTTTCAGGTGTGAACATTGCGGGTGAAAACTTTTGGTTTACAACACTGCCGCAAATAACCTTTTCGTAATCGGGTTTAGAAACGCTGTTGAGTGTAGAAGTGGCGCCTTTTGTATCTTTACCGTATGTTGGTGAAGCGGCGTCGGAAAGTGGGGCACCTCTTTTTCTACCATCGGGGGTAGCATTAATTATATAACCGGCATCTATATTATCTATGTTAGCCGATGCTGCAATATATATCATTCCGCCGTCGCGTGTTTTATATTTGCTAAATAATTCGTAAACATAGTCTACTAACCATACTGCGTATTTATCAACAAAATTATCGTTGTTGCCATATTTGGGAGCTTCAAGCAGTTTGTTGTGTAATTCTTCGTAACCTTCGAAATTGTTGTTTAAAGCATCCCTTAACTCTTCAAGCGTTGCTTCTTTATCAACAAACACAACCTTTTCAATGGCCGAAAGTGAATCCGACATTGTGCCTATGCCCATAATGGCTGCACCATGAACAGATGGATATTTGCTGCCGCCGTTGTTAATATCGAGCCCACGGCCGATGCAATCGTGGCAGAAGCAGGATAAGAACGGTTGCGGATAATATTCTTGATTAATTACATTATTTCTGCTGTTAAACAAACCAACATATTCTTTAACGCCGTAGTCTATTTGCTCCTTTAAAGCATCTATAAACTCTTGCATTGTTGTCATGCTTTCTATGCTTTGGGTAACAAGACCAACCGATTTGTTGGTTTCGCTGAAGCCGTTATTGAAAACATAGTCAAAGAACCTGGGAGTGTCGAATCTGCCATCGGTCCAAGGTGGCTGCATGCCTGTTATAAAGTTTTCAATGCACCCTACCATTGAGTAATTGTAAACGTCTTCTTCTTCGTATCCGCATTTCTTTAGAGCATTAATATTAACGTCGTCGTTCATTAATGCGGGGTAACCAATGCCTGTGCCTATTAACTGAATGCATTCGTCTAAGAAATCATCGGGTGTGTTTTCGGTTAACCTTAGCGACAGGTTAGGACCCGGAACATTAGCGCCTTTAACAGCCCTTATAATGCAATAGGTTAGGTCGTTTACCTGGCATTCACCGTTCATATTCTGGCCACCGATACAAATGTTAACAATGTCTTGACAATCGCAAATGCGAACAAATATGTTTTCAAACATTTCTATTACTTGTTCGTCGGTAATAATGCCGGCTTCTTTATCTTTTTTATATAATGGGTATAAGAACTGGTCTACCCTGCCAAGAGCCATTGCATAACGGCCTTCCATAAGGAAAGCTAAGTGGCAGAACCACATAAGCTGTAAACCTTGCGCAAAGGTTTCGGGTTTGCCTTTGGTAAGAGCAGTACAGTTTTCAATAATGAATTCTATATATTCTTGATTATATTCGGGGTTGCCTCTTAACTTTTTGGCTTCTTCGGCATAATTTTCTATCATTTTTAAGAAGCCTTCCATTACGATTAACATACCGTTAAGGGTTTCAACCTTTTGGGGTTCATCTTTGTGTTTTTCAAGCGAGGCCTTTATTTCCTCAATAAGACCTGTAACACCAACCTCCATTGTGTGGTCAAAATTGGGCGCATAATGGTCTCTGTTATGAATAAAATCCCTTTTACCAAAAGAATTTTCTAAGTTTTTGTAATATTCTAATTCTAATGCGGAAGCATTTGTGTAAAGCGAAAACCTATTGCCTGTAATAACTTCATTTTTTAATATAATAGGTGTGGTTTCGGTGAAAAGCGCATTAATGCCGTTTGCACGAAGCTCAGATGGGTTTGCGGCTAAATTTCTTCTAAAGCCTTTAACCCTGTAAAAATACGGGGCATATGTTCCGTTTGGAACATTTTTAAGTTCGTTTTCAAGTTTTTCAAATAATTTCATAGCACAGCCTCCTTTAAAAACTTTGCTTTTGCAATATAATTATATAAATTTTTGGGGCAAATGTGAATACATATATTTAATAAAATCTTGACAAAATTAATATTTTTGAACTATAATATATAGGGGTGATTTTATTGACGGCTATTGATATAATATCGTTACCAAAATTAAGTTTTGCGCACACCTACAGCACAAATAAATACCAAAACAAATTTTCAAAGAAAAATAATTTTTTAGAAATTAGCTATATTACCGAAGGCAGCCTTACCGTGAAGGTTAACGGCGAAGTTTATGTGGCTAAAAAGGGCGATGTCTTGTGCCTTTTGCCCGAGAATGAAATTACCGTTTACACCAACGAGCAGCACAGCCACCATACTGTTGGGGTGGATGTTGATTGGGAGTTTTCAGAAAACACCTTGCAGGGAATATACCTGCCTACGCTTACTCCGGCAAGCCACGGCACCGAAGATATTCACGCTATAATAGATGATTTTATATTAAAACGTGAAAGATACAGTGCTTCTAACGCTAAATTTGCTGCAAAATTTTTAGATATTCTTTGCAAAATTGACAAATGCGCCCGTAAATACAACAACATACAGCATCCAAAAGAAGTTTTGTATGTTGAACAGGCAAAAAATTACATAAGCCGCAATATAAACAAACCAATAACCCAAAAAGAAATTGCCGAAAGCCTTAAAATTTCGCCGGGATATTTATGTAATATTTTTAAAAAGACCGAAAAAACAACCGTTATTAAATATATTAACAACCTAAAACTTGAAAAAATAAAGGTTTTAATTGAAAAAGAAAACGCATATTTATATGAGGCTGCTGCACTATACGGCTATGACGACCCTAATTATGTTAGCGCCCTTTTTAAAAAAACTTTTGGTTACAACATTACAAAACTTTTGTAAAAATTAACCCCTTTGCTTATCCTTCAAGCAAAGGGGTTTTTGTTATATGTTTAATTCTTTTTCTATAAGGCTTACCATTTCTTTGGCAATAATATCGTAGCCTTCATCTATAAGGTGGCAATAGTCTATAAAGAACTCTTCGCCCTTATCTTTCATTAAAGCAAAGGCATCAACCACCGAAACGCCTTTTTCTTTAGCAACCTTTTGGGCGGCGGCGTTATATTTAATGATTTCGGATGTTTTTCTTGGGTTTATGCCCTGTTTACCGTTAGGATTCATTGGTGTTGTGGTAACAAAGCAAACCTTTGCATTAGGAAAACGGAACCTTATTCTATTTATGATTCTGCCTATGTTTTTGGCATATTCGTCTAAAGTGGTTAGAGGTTCCGGGTCGCTGTCAAAATGGGCTACATCCCAATGGCCTGCGTTAAAGCAAACCAAATCCACCTTAGAAAAATCACAAATATTTTCCCAAAAAGCCATTAATGCAAGTATATATTGTGTGTTACAGCAATTATCTTCAGGGTAAAAAACATTTGCCTTGCCTTCTAATAATTTTTTAACCTTTCCGCAATAACCCATGCGAATACTATCGCCAATTAAGAAAACCGATTTATAGTCATTATCGGGCGAGATAGTACATTTTTCGGAACCATCTTCTAAAAATCTTTCAGCCATTTTTTATTCTCCTTCAAAAATTTATTATAAGGCTGCGCCTTTGTTAACCAAAGACTCTTGCAGTTTCTTAACATCTACAGTGTGTGCGTTTGTGTTAGTATTGTGGGCAATTGCCACTGCGGTACCTGCTGCCTCACCCATACATGCGCAAATAGGTAAAATTCTTATTGCCGAATGTGCTTCGTGGGTGGATGACACGCATCTGCCGGCTACAAGCAGGTTGGTGTATTCTTTAGGCAACAAAGCCCTGTAAGGAATTTTATAATATTTATCTTTGGGTATGTGTTTTATTGTTGTGCCTGTGCCCGATGGATTATGTATATCTATGCAATAATTTCCTAATGCAATGGAATCTTCAAAATCGACACAATTAAGCAGTTCATCGGCTGTGATTACATGAACACCCTGCAATTTTCTGCTTTCGCGCACGCCAATATGGTTTGCTATTGAAATTACATCACTTTTTGTAAATGCCTTGCTGTATTTTCTTAAGAACCAGAAAATTTCATAAATCTGCCTTCTGGCTTCTATTTCTGCCTTGCTTTTTTCAAAAGCATCTACAGGGTTTTTGCCTACAACCCTTGTTGAGTTAAAGTGTAAAACGCCCTCGCATATTAAATCGAACAATAAAAGATTTTCACGTGGATTCTTTATTGTGCCGTTTTCTCTTAACTCTTTAAATTTTGCCTGAATCATGGGCAATTCCTTTATAAACAAAGGAATATCCACATTAATCATTCTGAAGCAGGTTGTCATTGGTTGTGAAAGTCCGTCGGATTCCCTGCCGTTAACAAATTCGCAACCTGCTAATGCAATAACATCGCCATCGCCCGTTGCATCAACAAAAAAATCTGCCTCTATTTCTAAAACGCCCGATTTGCAAGCAATGCTAACACCGGTAATTTTATCATCTTTCTTTTTAACATCAAAAACGGTGGAATGGAAAAGCACATCTACACCGGCTTCGGTTACCATATCATCGAAAACCATTTTATACCATTCGTAGTTATCGTTGCCGTCTACCGAATATTTTTTGTGCCTTTCGCGCATTTCGGTGAATATGCCTGCGCTTAATAATTTAACAACGTTGTCGTTTTCGTCATCTAGGCTAAATCCCATAAACGGATATACCAAGCTGTTAGACATGGCGCCGCCAAGGTTGCCCGAGCCTTCTACAAGTAGCACACTAAGGCCATCTCTTGCAGCGCTTACAGCTGCAGCAACGCCCGATATACCGCCGCCCACTACTATTAAATTATATTTTTTCATATAATCACCTCTATGGTTTAATATAACATATACCTTTAATTATTTACTCGAATTATAGATACAAAAACTTGACTAAAAGATACATTTTTGTTACAATATGTTCAAAATTATATCTTTTAGGGTGTTTTATGGAAAAGGTTAAATTAATTGACTTAATAACTTATTTAGAATATGGCACAAAATTGCAAATAGGTGTATTATTTTTTGGAAAATTCACAAACACCTTGCTGTCTATTCCCAAAGAAAAGCAGACCCACACAAAGCCTATATGCGAATTTATAAAATCAACGGCTAACGGATACAAAAGGTGCTTTAGGTGCAAAACCCTTGCTTACGATAAGGCCTTAAAAACCAAAACCCCTTTTGGCGGGCATTGTATTCACGGGTTGTATGAATATGTTTACCCCATTGTTGAAGACGGCGTTGTTATTGCCATTATTTTTGTTGGTAATATATACATCGAAAACAAAAAACTAACTAATAAAATTAACAACACGCTAATAAGCACTGCCGAGGCCAATTTTGGACCCGAAAAGTGCAAAACCATTTGCCGCATTTTAGAAGAATACATTAAAACCGCAATAAAAGAAGAAGAAATAGAAAGTGATGGTAACTCGGTTGTAAAAAATATAAAAAAATATATTTTGTCAAACCTTGCTTTTCCAATTAAACTAAGCGATATTGCCCAAAAGTTCCATTACAACGAGAAATACTTAGGCAGGCTTTTTAAACAAAAGGCCGGCAAAAGCATTAACGAATATATTATTGAACAAAGGCTTTACATTGCCGAAGAAAAACTTAAAACCACACAAGATTCCATTCTTAACATCGCAGTTAGTTCAGGATTTTTAGAGGTAACCTATTTTAACCGAATTTTCAAGAAAAAACACGGCTGCACCCCAAGCCAATACAGAAAGTCAATTAAAAAGCGGGGTTAATTTTTTAAGCGTTTAAAATATCTATACTGTTTATAACAACATCCTCAAGCGGTCTGTCGGCACCGTTAACCTTTACTGCGGCAATATTATCCACAACGTCCATACCTTCGAACACCTGACCAAAAACGGTGTGTTTAAAATCGAGCCACGGTGTGCCGCCCAAAGCGGCATAATCATCTACACTGTCAGTCGGGAAGCCTTGTTCTGAAAGGCCGCGCATCTGATTTATCATATTTTCGGGGCAGGTGTGTGCCTGCACAATAAAAAATTGGCTGCCGTTGGTGCCGGGGCCTGCATTAGCCATTGAAAGCGCACCGCAAATATTGTGTAGTTTTGGGTCGAATTCATCTTCAAACATTCTGTTCCAAATGCTGCCACCACCACAGCCTGTTGCGGTTGGGTCGCCGCCCTGAATCATAAAATCTTTAATAACACGGTGGAATATAATTCCATCGTAATAGCCGTTTTTAGCGTGTGTTGTAAAGTTTTCTACCGCCTTTGGCGCCTCATTTTTAAAAAGTTTAATTTTAATGTCGCCAAGGGAAGTGTGCATAACTGCAACAACATCGGTGTCATTAGGTAAAAGTGTTTGGTAACTCATAAAAAACCTCCTTAACAGTTTCCTAATTAATTTTAACATTTAACCCTCTTTTTTACAATAGGCAATTTTTTGCTTGTAATTAACTAAATATTGTGGTACACTTAATAAAACATAACAATATTAAAGGGGTACAATATATGAAATGTCCTTTTTGCAGTTACGAAGAAAGCAAGGTTATTGATTCCCGCCCGACCGATGAAGGCGCAAGAATCCGCCGCCGCCGCGAATGTTTAAAATGCGCAAAACGTTTTACTACTTACGAAATTATTGAAAGTTTGCCTATTATTGTTATTAAAAAAGACAAATCTCGTGAAACGTTTGACCGCAACAAGTTGCTTAACGGCATATTACGCGCCTGTGAAAAAAGGCCGGTTTCAATTAACACGCTCGATAATATGATTGACGAAATAGAGGCCACCATTCAAAACTCATTAGACCGTGAAGTAACAAGCGACAAAATCGGCCAACTTGTTATGGAAAAACTAAAAGGTATTGACGAAGTTGCATATGTTCGTTTTGCCTCGGTTTACCGCCAGTTTAAAGATTTAAGCACTTTTATGGAAGAATTAAACAAACTTATTGCAAAATAATTTAAAAAAGAACGGGTTTTCCGTTCTTTTTTTGTTTTTTATACTTGTAAAATTGCAAAAAATCTGCGATAATATATAGTTGGTATAATATATTAATTTATAAGGGTGAAAAAAATGAATGAATTAGAAAAATTGGCAGAACTTTTACTGCCCGAAATAAATAAAACCCCACAATATTATGAAGAACTTTACCCGGCGCGCAATTTAAGCGAAAACGCCCGTGTTGTAAGAATAGCGCCGTCGCCCACGGGTTATTTGCATTTAGGCACACTTTTTGCCGCACTTATTAACCGCATAACCGCTACGGTGTCGGGCGGGGTGTTTTTCACACGAATTGAAGATACCGACAAAAAACGCGAGGTTGAAGGCGGTATTGAAAACATAATAGGCGGGCTTAAACAGTTTGGAATCCAAATTGACGAAGGCTATATAAGCGGCACAGAAGAAAAAGGCAACTATGGCCCATACAAACAAAGCCTTAGAGCCGAAATTTATAAAACTTATGTTAAAGAACTTATTAAGCAAGGCCTTGCTTACCCTTGTTTTTGCACCCCAGAAGAACTTGATGCCGTAAGGTCCCAGCAAGAGCAAAACAAAGAGCGCACCGGCTACCACGGCAAATATGCAAAACACCGCAACATAACCTTTGCCGAGGCCGAAGCCCTTATTAAAGATGGCAAAGAGTTTGTTATTAGGCTGCGCTCGCCCGGGTGCGAAGAAAACCGCATAACCTTTGAAGACGGCATTAAGGGTAAAATTGAAATGCCCGAAAACGATGAAGATTTTGTTTTACTGAAATCCGACGGTATTCCAACCTATCACTTTGCCCACGCTATTGATGACCACCTTATGCGCACCACCCACGTAATAAGGGGCGATGAATGGATATCATCGGTGCCAAAGCACCTGCAATTGTTTAAAATTTTGGGCTTTAAGCCACCAAAATTCGCCCATGTTGCACCAATTATGAAACTTGAAAACGGCGCAAAACGCAAAATTTCCAAACGCAAAGACCCCGAAGCCGCCGTTCACTTTTTTGCCGAACAAGGTTTTGAAGGCGAAATTGTTTTAGAATACCTTATGACCATTGCAGCGTCGGATTTTGAAGATTGGCGCAGGGCCAACCCCGATGCTTCTTATAAAGATTTTAAATTTAATCTTAAAAAGATGAGCGTTTCGGGCGCTTTGTTTGATGAAAATAAACTTTTAGATGTTAGTAAAAACCGCATTTCCCGTTTAAAATCGGGCGAGGTTTATGAAAAACTTACCGCTTGGGCCAAGCAGTTTGATGCCCAATTTTACAACATTTTAACCGCTAACCCCGAATACACCGTTAAAATGTTGGGCATTGACCGTGATAATAGCGCCAAACCCCGTAAAGATTTAGCAAAATGGGCCGAGGCTAAAGATTATTTTGCCTATTTTTACAACGAGCTGTTCACGCCTTGCTACACCCTGCCCGAAAATATAAACAAGGCCGATGCCGCTAATTTTTTACAAGAATATATTAAAGTGTACGACCCACAAGATGACCGAATGGCTTGGTTTGAAAAAATTAAATCCATAGCCCCTGGCCTTAACTTTGCGGCCGACACTAAAGAATATAAAGCCAATCCCCAAGATTATAAAGGCCACGCAGGCGACCTTAGCACTGTGCTTAGAATTGCTGTAACAGGCCGCCGCAACACACCCGACCTTTGCAGCATTATGCAGGTGTTAGGTAAAGAAGAATGTGAAAATCGAATTAATGCCGCTATTAGCGAATACAGGAGATAAATTATGGAAGAAAAAAACTTAATGCCCGAAGAATTAAAGCCGTCTAATTTTATTCACGATTTTATAGATGCCGATTTAGCCGAGGGTGTTTACGACAAGGTTCAAACACGTTTCCCACCCGAGCCTAACGGTTATTTGCACATAGGCCACGCCAAAGCCATTTGCATAGATTTTGGAACGGCCGAAAAATATGGCGGCAAATGCAATTTGCGTCTTGATGACACCAACCCAACCAAAGAAGACACTGAATATGTTGATGCCATTATGCAAGACATTAAGTGGCTCGGCTTCGACTGGGATAAAGTGTATTTTGCATCGGATTATTTTGATTTTATTTACGAATGTGCCGAAAAACTAATTGATAAGGGCCTTGCTTATGTGGACGAATCCACCCCCGACCAAATTCGTGAAATGCGCGGAACATTAACCGAAGCCGGCATTAACAGCCCTTACCGTGAGCGCCCAATTTCCGAAAATAAAGATTTATTTGCCCGCATGACAAAGGGCGAATTTGAAAATGGAGCCATGGTATTGCGTGCCAAAATAGATATGGCAAGTTCTAACATTAACATGCGCGACCCTATTATCTACCGCATTATGAAGGTTAGCCACCACCGCACAGGCAACAAGTGGTGCGTTTACCCGATGTACGATTTTGCCCACCCATTGTCCGACGCAAAAGAGGGTGTAACTCATTCGCTTTGCTCGCTCGAGTTTGAAAACCATCGCCCGCTGTACGACTGGTTTTTAAATGCCCTTGAAATTAAAACCCCACCAAGACAAATTGAATTTGCCCGCATGAATGTAAACTACACACTAACCAGCAAACGCAAATGTTTAAAATTGGTTGAGGATAAATTAGTTAGCGGTTGGGATGACCCCCGAATGGCCACACTTTGCGGTATGCGCCGCCGTGGCTACCCCGCCGAAGCCGTGCGTGAGTTTGTTAATAAAATAGGTGTATCTAAAGCATACAGCGTTATAGATTACGCTCTGCTTGAATCTTGCGTGCGAGATTACCTTAACACTAATGCCGACAGAGCAATGGCCGTTTTGCGCCCATTAAAAGTGGTTATTGATAATTACCCAGGGGACAAAACCGAAAACATTTTGGTAGATATTAACCCCAACAAGCCAGAACTTGGCAAAAAAAGTGTAACTTTCTCGAGAGAAATTTATATTGAGCAAGACGACTTTATGTTGGACCCACCCGGCAAATATTTCCGCCTGTGCCCTGCGCGTGAAGTAAGGCTTAAGGGCGCTTATTACATTAAATATGCTTCTCACGAGACCGACCAAGATGGAAACATTACAGTGGTTCACGCTGTGTATGACCCTGAATCGTTCGGTGGCGAAACACCCGACGGCCGCAAGGTTAAAGGCACATTGCACTGGGTTAACGCTAAAGATTGCGCCACAGCCACAATCCGCCTTTATGACCGACTGTTTAATGTTGAAAACCCATCTAACGAAGAGGGTGTTTCATCCTTTGCCGATAACCTTAACGAAGATTCGTTAGTAACTCTTGAAAACTGCAAGTTAGATGCCGACTTAGCCTTAGCAAAGGTTGGCGATACTTTCCAGTTTATGCGCCAGGGTTATTTCTGCCTTGATTTAGATTCCACTAAAGATAATATTATTTTTAACCGCACCGTAGCGCTTAAAGATTCTTTTGCTAAAAAGGTATAATAAAATGACAGTTAACAATATTTACAATGTGCTTAACAACCTGTTCCCCTTTAATTTGGCCTTGGATTTTGATAACACAGGCCTGCTTATAGGCGAACAAAACTCCACCGTAAAAAAAGCGGTTGTAGCACTCGACTGCACAACCAAGGTTTTGGATTTTGCAATAAATAACGGGGCCGAACTTATAATTACCCACCACCCTGTAATTTTCACACCGCTTAAAACCATTACCGAAAACACCCTTGCTTACAAAATTATAAAGAGCGGTGTTTCGGTAATTTCGGCGCACACCAACCTTGACACCGCCGAGGGCGGCGTTAACGATTGCTTGGCCGAGTGCTTGGGACTTGAAAATATATCGCCCGTTATCTGCCCCGATGGTTTCACCTTCAGAAAAGGCGTTTTGCCTGCCGCCATGCAGCCCGAAGAATTCGCACTTTTTGCCGCAAACAAATTAGGCGCCGGCGCCCGATTCGTTTGTGGTAACCGCGCCATAAAAACTGTGGCTGTGTGTTCGGGCAGCGGTTCCGATATGTTTCACATTGCGGCCGAACAATTTATTGATGCCTTTGTTTCTTCAGAAATTAAGCACAATATTTTTATTTCTTCTTTTGACGCCGGTATTACCACCATAGATTGCGGACACTTTGCTACCGAAAATGTGGTTACCCGGCCCCTTTGCAATAAATTGGCCGCCGCCTTGCCCGAAGTGCAGTTTATACCGTACACACAAGGAATTATTAAAAATATTTAAGGATTTTTTATGCTGGATAATTTTTTAGTTGTTTTAGGTCAGGTTGTGTCGCTTTTTTTAATGATTTTTGTTGGCTTTATTTTAAGCAAGGCCAAACTTATTAAAGAAAATGCAATAATAACCCTTTCTAATATTGTTTTATATGTTGCCACACCTGCCGCTATTTTACAGGCCTTTGTTACCGAAACTCCAACGGCACAAAAAAACATTAATTTATTAACCGTTGCTCTTTTTGCCGTTGTTTTTCACATTTTAAGCATTGTTATAGCCAAACTTTTAATTAAAAATAAAAACGATGCCACACGCCGTGTGCTACGGTTTTCGGTAATTTTTTCTAACTGTGGATTCATGGCATTCCCTTTGCAAAGGGCCATTTTAGGTAGCATTGGCGTTTTTTACGGCGCTATGTTTGTTGCGGTGTACAACATATTTGTTTGGACCTACGGCGCAGTGCTTGTAAGCGGTAATAAAAAATTTATATCTATAAAATCTATAATTACCAACCCTGCAATTATTGCAACCGTAATTTCGGTTATTTTATACATTTTCAAAACACCGTTGCCCTCGTTTTTAAGCAGTGCCACAACCCAACTTGGAACGCTAAACACACCACTGCCAATGCTTATAATTGGTTATTATTTATATAACGCTAATTTAAAACAAGTTTTTTGTGATAAACGCATTTACTTCCCCGCTTTGATTCGCATGGTATTTATTCCGCTAATTTTTTTAATAATATTGCACCTGTTTGGAATAAATGGCATGCCACTAATAGCATTAATGGTGGCGGCCTCGGCTTCGACGGCCACATTTGCTACTATGTTTGCCACAAAATTCGGCAGCGATGTGCAGGTGTCGGTCAATATGATTGCTTTAACCACATTAATTTGTTTATTAACCATGCCAATATTTGTAATGTTGGCTCAAACTCTATAAAGAGGTAATAATCATGCAAAAAATATTATCGTTAATTATGGTTTTTGTTTTGATGACCGGTTTGGTGGGCTGCCAAAAAAACGAGCCCATGCCGGCACCAACACCAGAACCTCCCGTTAGTGAAAGCACAATAGCCCCCCAACCCGAACCTAACGATTTTACCGTTAAGTTAACCTTTTTGGGCGATATGCTTTTAGCGTGTCAAAAAGATGAAACCACAGCGGGCAGTTTTAACGATTACACTAACAAACACCCAAAATCATATTTTTTAGAAAAGGTTAAAAGTTATTTTGAGTCGGACGATTTTACAGTGGCCAATTTAGAAAATGTTTTAACCGACCGCGACCTTACCCCAATAGAAAAAGATTACACACCTGCCTTTTGGTTTAAAGCCAAAACCGCTAATATAGAAATCCTTTCGGGCTCGGGTGTAGATGCCGTGTTACTTAACAACAACCACACCGGCGATTACGGCAGCACCGGTTTTAACGACACCGTAACCGCCGTGCAAAACGCCGGCCTTAAATACGGCTCGGATAACAGTGTTATTTATTACGAAAAACAAGGCTTTAAAATTGGCATTATTTGCACAGGCCTTTGGAGTAAATGGAATGTAACCCTTGCTAACCGAAAATTAAATGAAATTAAAGAAACAACCGATTACCAAATAATTTTCTTCCACGGTGGCACCGAAAAAATCCACGCCCCCGAAGAACTTAAGGTTAACGCCGCGCACTCTTTTATAGATAACGGCGCCGATTTAGTTGTTGGCAGCCACCCACACGTGCTGCAACCACGTGAAATTTATAACGGCAAAGAAATTATTTATTCTTTGGGTAATTTTTGTTACGGCGGCCACCGCGCCCCCGAAAACCGCACCATTATATATCAAATGGAATTAACGGTTAATAAAAATGATAAAGCCGTTACGGCCGAAAAATCCGACATTATTCCCTGTTATGTATACACCCAAAAATATAACAACTACCAACCCGCCCCCATTGAAGACGAAGCAATAAAACAAAAGGTGCTCGACTTTATGGACGGAAAGGTTGACTCCCCGGTATAAACCAAAACCCGCTAAGGAATATTCCTTAGCGGGTTTTATTAATTGGCCTGCATATTTTTAAACATATTAATTATTTGTTCGCGCAGGTTTTTGTTTTGCTCTGAGCTTAAAAGCCTGTCGCAATTAATCAAGTTTTCGGCTGCCTTTTGGGCCTTTTCTAAAACTTTAAAATCGGCAAATAAATCGGCTATTTTAAATTTTGGCAAGCCGTGTTGCCTGTTGCCTAAAAAGTCGCCCGGACCCCTTAGTTTTAAATCTTCCTCGGCTATTTTAAAACCATCTTGGGTGTTGGTAATTATGTTAAGGCGCTTGTTTTCTTTTGGGTCGCCATTGCCTAAAATAAAAATGCAGCTACCCTTATATTTACCGCGACCCACGCGTCCACGCAGCTGATGCAGTTGTGAAAGGCCAAAACATTCGGCATTCTCTATAACCATAATGGCGCTGTTTGGCACATCAATACCTACCTCTATAACGGTGGTAGAAATAAGCAACTCAATTTCACCGGATGAAAACTGTCGCATAACTTTTTCTTTGCTTGCAGCCGACATTTTACCGTGCAAAAGGCCAAGTTTATAATTTTTAAACATACCGCCCGATAATTCTTTATAAAGATTTTCGGCCGATATTCGTTCGGTTTCGCCGTCTTCTACAAGGGGGCATACAATGTAGCCCTGGCGGCCCGAATCCAAATGTTTTTTAACATAATTATAGGCTCGTTCCCTTTTACCTGAATCTATAGCAAAACTTTCTATTACCTGTCTGCCCTTAGGGTATTCGTTTATAGTGCTGATTTTAAGGTCTCCATAGGCGGCAAGCGCTAATGTTCGGGGTATGGGTGTGGCCGACATTACAAGGGTGTGTGGGCTTTTGCCCAAAGATGAAAGTTTAGCCCGTTGCTCCACGCCAAAACGGTGCTGTTCATCGGTAATAACAAGGCCAATATTGTTATTTGTTAAATCAGAATAAATTACGGCGTGGGTGCCCACTATAACATTAATATTACCTTTCAAAACTTCGGCCTTAATGTTTTCTTTTTGACGTTTTGTTGCGGCACCCGTTAATAAGCAACATTTAATGTTGGTATTTTTAAAAAAGTCCGACAATGTTTTAAAGTGTTGTTCGGCTAAAATTTGGGTTGGCGCCATTAAAACCGATGCAAATCCGTTTTTGGCGGTATTATAACAAAGGGCTGCCGCCACCAAGGTTTTGCCGCTGCCAACATCACCTTGCAACAGCCTATTCATAGGTGTATTAAGCCCCATATCATAAACGGCCTCGGCCACCGAGCGCTTTTGCGAGTTGGTTGGTGTAAAGGGCAAGGCGCTATAAAACTCGGCTGTGTAATCGGCCGTTATTTTATTGGCAGAACTGTTTTTATGTATATTGCCAAAATATCTAATGCCGCATTGCATTAAAAACAATTCTTCAAACACAAGGCGGTTTTTAGCAATATTTAAAGCCTGCCTGGAGGCCGGAAAATGAATGTTCCTAATGGCATATTCAAGGCTGCAAAGGTTATATTCTTTTAAAATATTTTGGGGTAATGTTTCGGTAAAATCGGCCTTTGTTAAGGCATTTTTAATAATATCTGAAAGTGTTTTAGAGGTAATTCCGCTTTTTAGGCGGTAAATTGGAATAATTTTGTTAAAATTAGTTTCGTAAATTTCGGGAGAAGATAATTCCTTGGCAAAAATCCCGCCCGAAACCTTGCCATAAAACAAATATTCACAGCCCTGCCTTAAGGCTTTAGCCTTATATTTAGTGTTAAACAGGGTTACATTTATAATATCCCATCCGCTTTTTACGCTGAATTTATAAAGCATCATATTTTTTCTAACATAATGCTCTGTAATAGGGGTTATAATTTGAGCCTTAATGCAAACATTAGCGCCCGGAACAACCTCGTTTTCGGGGGTAATAATGCTTAAATCTTTATATTGACGTGGGTAAAACGACAAAAGGGCATCGACAGAGTCGATGCCGAGTTTTTTCAAAAGCTCGGCACGCCTTTCGCCAACACCCTTTAAATATCTAATATCCGTAATGTTTGATAACATTATTTTTTACCCTTATTCTACAGAAATTATAAAATAATATATAGGTTGACCGCCGTTAATAAGCGTAATTTCTACCTTGTCGCCAAATTTTTCATTAATTAGCGATTCAATCTCTGCGGCCTTTTCATCGCTTACATCTTCGCCATAAATAAGTGTTAAGAAGGAACTATCCTTTTTAAGCATTTGTTTGGTAAGCTTTAACATGGTTTTTTCAAGGTCGGTATCGGTAAACGAAACCTTACCGTTATCGAGCGCTAAAAGTTCGCCTTTTTTAATATTATGGCCATCGAAATCGGAATTTCTGGCAGCAAAGGTAACTTGACCTGTAGAAATGCTTTCAAATGCCTTCGACATATTAATAGCGTTTTCATCATCGCTGAGTTCGGGCACAAAGTTAAGCATGGCGGTAATGCCTTGCGGCACAGTTCTTGTGTGCAACACTATAACCTTGCGTGTGCTTAAATTAATGGCCTGCTCGGCAGCCATAATAATATTTTTATTATTAGGCAACACAAACACTGTTTCGGCGGGGGTGGACTCCACAGCCTTTAAAATATCGTCTGTGCTGGGGTTCATTGTCTGACCGCCCGATACCACGGTGTCTACACCTAAATCTTTAAACAATTGCTCTAACCCTGCGCCTGCACTAACCGACACAAATCCAACGGGTTTTGTTGGAGCAACTGGTTTAAAGGTTTCGGTTCTTTCAATGTTTTTAGCCGGTTTTTTGGTTTGGGCATCGTGTTTGGCGCGTTCGTGCTGGTCGCGCATATTTTCTATTTTAAGTTTAACCATTTGGCCGTAATTTACAGCTTCTTCTAAGGCTTTGCCGGGGTGGTCGGTATGAACGTGAACCTTAATAATTTCTTCATCATCAACCACAACAACGCAATCGCCAATTGTTTCTAAAAATGCCCTGAGTTTAGCCGGGTCGTTTTCGTTTTCACGGTTAACTATAAACTCGGTGCAATAAGTAAAGGTAATTTCGGTTTCAAACTCGCCTGCTGCGTTGCGGCCTTCTTGTTCTTCTTCTTTTTCTTCGGCCACTGCATTGTTAGCCTTAATAATAACGCCATCTTTAAATACCGAATGCATACCCTCTAAAATAACAACAAAGCCACGACCTCCGGCATCAACAACGCCGGCCTTTTTTAGAACGGGCAAAAGCTCGGGTGTGTTAGCAAGGGCCACCTTGGCACCCTCTAAAGCGGCTTCAAAAACACCAAGGGCATCTTTGCCTTCGTTAAAGGCAGCCTCGGCATATTCTGCTGCTATTCTGGCAACTGTTAATATAGTGCCTTCGGTGGGTTTCATAACAGCCTTATAAGCGGCCTCTACACCCAAATTAAAGGCAAGCTTTAGGTTTTCGGGGGTAACTTCGTCGGCACCCTTTAAACCATTTGCAATGCCCCTGAATAAAAGCGAGGTTATAACGCCCGAGTTGCCCCTGGCACCACGAAGCAGAGCCGATGCAGTAATTGAAGCAACCTTGCCTGCAGGTTCGTCATTTACCCTTTCAAGTTCCCTTGCTGCGTTAGCAATGCTAAGCGACATATTGGTGCCTGTATCGCCATCGGGCACGGGGAATACATTCAAATCGTCTACCTGTTTTTTATTATTTGCTATATTATTTGCAGCCGAAATAACCGCATCACGCAAAACATTACCGTTGAACAAACAAAACAACTCCTTTAAATAAAGAAAAATTACTCTTTTATTCCATCTACCTTAACGGTTATTCTATCTACAGTTATTCCTGTGGATTCATTTATAACAAACTTAACCTTATTAACAATGCTTTTGGCAATAGCATTTATATTCATGCCATAGGTTACTATTATATGGAGTTCTACCGAAATAGAGTCGGAATCGCCCTTTACAAGAATACCTTTATCGGCATATTCTTTTTTAGAAAGCATGTTAAAAAGTTTTTGTCTTTTGCCGCTTGGTGCCATTCCTACAACGCCATAGCAAGAGGATACTGCCGAGCCAATAAGCTTAGAAAGATATTCGTAAGAAATTTCAATTTTACCAAGTCTTGTTTCGTATGCTATCATAAAAAATCCTCCATAAAATTATTTGAGTTTTATGTTTTCTATATTAAAAAATATATCGTCGGCGCAGGCCGAATTATTAACCTCTATTTTATCGCTGCAAAAAAGCACTCCCATGCGGTAGCAAATAGGGATTACCGGCATTTCGGAAATTGCTGTTGCGGCAATATCGGGTATGTTGCCCGAGCCATTAAAATAAAGTGAAATAACACTTTGAAGTGCAGCTTTTTCGTCGCTTTCGGGATTTGGATTAACCTGTGTGGTTTCATCATTTTTAGGTTGTTCGGTTTTGACAGGTTTAATGCCATAGGCAACGCTGCCACCCGCCGTAACAACCGAAGAAATATCCATATTATTAGTAATATTTACTTCGCCAATATACATATCAAAACTTTTGGCGTTAAGAATTTCAATATACCTTTGGTAAGATACCGCATTAACATTCACCTTAATGCCGGCGGCTTTTAATTGTTCGCGAATTAAGTTTGCAGCATTTACCCTAAAGACATTTTCTTCATTTACAAGTAAATTAAATGTTATGGGATTACCATGGTAATTTACAAAATAACCATTTTCATCCTTTCTATTATAACCAATCTCGGCCAAATTCTCAAGAGCTATTTTTAAATTACTTAAATTTTCTATGGTTTGGGCCCCTTTAGATGTTTCCCAAACCGGATTATATATACCGGTTGCCGCTAAGGCATTATTATAATAACCCTGTTCACAAATTTGTGTTCTGTCAATAGCGGCCGAAATAGCGTGCCGCATATATGCATTAGAAAAATTATTAGAATTTAAATTAAGCCCCAAATAAACTAAATTATTTAGGTTAATATTAACCCTTTGACCACTCATTCTAATAATATTACAGTCTGATAAATCGGTGTAATAATAATCAATAGCGCCAATTTCTACCGAATGAGCAAGTGATTCGCTGTCGGGTGCATTTATAAGGTTAAGGGTGCCAATATTTATATTGCCGCCGTGCCAACCGCCGTTATACGTAAGTGCCGTTTGCTCGGCATTCAATAAATATCTGCCACTGCCAATAGGTGGTAAAAATACATTGTCTTGGTTTTTTAATTGGTCGCTTCCCATTTTAATTACAGGGAACGTTAGCAAATTTATGCCCAAGCGGTCATTGTTTTTTAACTTGAACAGCACCGTTAAGTTATCGCGTATTTCGGCCGATTCCACCGTTGTTAATTTGGCTGCATATACGCCACCCGAAGCTTTTGCAAGGTTAAAGGAATACACAACATCGTCGGCCAAAACGGGCGAACCATCGCTGAAATTAGCATTCTTTAAACTAACAGTAAGAACATTACCATTAACACTGTAGCCCGAAGCCAGAACATTAACGGTGTTAAAAGAGGAATCAACCTTTATAAGCGGCTCGTAAATAAGGGTGGACAAATTTCTGTTTAAAACAGTTTTGCAGGTGTATGGATTAAAAGAATCGGCTGCATTATAGGCTATATTAATTTTGGCATTATTAACACCGGAGGCTTGGTTGTCGCCCTGTGCTCCGGCAGAGGAATTACCCTTGCAGGCCGCTAAATTAAAACACAAAAAAACAGCCAACAATAAAGCAATAACTTTTTTTCGCATGCCTTTTCCCCCTTAAATATTAATTCGTTTAACTTCGGTTACCCTGCCTGTGCCATCATCTACACAGAATAAGCAGGCGTTCAGCATAGAGCGGCCGCCCGCTAATTTAAATTTATCGGTTTTATTGTCCCTTAATCTTGAAATAATAATTTCACTTTCCACGCCTAAAATAGAGTCTTTTGGACCTGTCATTCCAATATCGGTAATATATCCTGTTCCGTTTTTTAAAATTTGTTCATCGGCCGTTTGTATGTGCGTGTGGGTGCCGTACACAACCGACACCTTGCCATCTAAATATAACCCCATAGCACGTTTTTCACTTGTGGCCTCGGCATGAAAATCCACTATTATTATTTTTGCACCATCGGCCTTGGCTTTTTCAATTAATTCATCGGCCACTAAAAACGGATTTTCGGCATTATGCCTTTCTAAATAAATTTTGCCAAGCAAATTAATAACTGCAACGCTTTGTCTGCCCATATCAAACAAGCAATAACCCGAACCCGCATTACAGCTTAGGTTGTGCGGCCTTAAAACAAATTCGTTGTTATCAAGCAAATCCTCAACCCCGCTTTGCCGCAAAGAATGGTTGCCGCCTGTTATAACATCGGCACCATAACAAAACAACTTTTCGGCGCTGAATTTGGTTATACCATTGCCATCGGCCGAGTTTTCGCCGTTAATAACCGTAAAATCAACCTGGTAATTTTTCTTTATTTCGGGCAGCATGTTTCTAACGGCTTCGCAGCCAATATCGCCGCAAACATCGCCAACACATAAAATGTTCAAAACATACCACCCCAAGTTAACATTTGTTTATAAATTTATTATACACTAAAAAGTAAAATTTTCAATATAAAAATAAGTTGACAAATATTTAATAATCTATTATAATTGATAACTGTGGCCGGTAACGCCACAATTTAATCACTTTGCTTTCGAGGTGTCGCCCAGTTGGTAGGGCGCTAGTTTTGGGAGACCAACCTGATTCATTCAGGACTTTTTCCCAAAACCTCAAACACCCCTTTAACACTGCGGATTTTCGGCTTGTGGGATTTCCGAAAAAAACGTCAAAAGTGGCAACGACCACATAGTATCCCACAGACGTTAATAATACCCCTAAAATTGAATATCGGGATGTG
>JAFSIN010000062.1 GCA_017439765.1 Clostridia bacterium
AGATTTGGAATGCCCGGTGGATTTGGTTTTTAAAAGATTATTCTTTTTAAAATAAAAAATATTTGGAGGTGTATTTAAATGGCAGTAAAAATCAGACTTCGCAGAATGGGCGCTAAAAAAGCTCCTTTTTACCGTGTAGTAGTTGCTGATTCAAGATACCCACGTGATGGTAGATTCATTGAAGAAATTGGCTATTATGACACAACTAAAGACCCTGCAATCGTTAATATTGACGCTGAAAAAGCTAAAAAATGGATTGCAAACGGTGCTCAACCCACCGATACTGTTAAAGCAATTCTTAAGAAAAACGGTGTGCTTTAATAGTAATTTTCTGGAGGATTAAAAATGAAAGAACTTCTTATTGCAATAGCAGCAGGTTTAGTAGAAAACCCGGATGCCGTTACAGTTACCGAAGATGAAATCAACGAAGAGGGCGTAATTGTTTATCACCTTCATGTTGCTGAATCTGATATGGGCCGTGTAATAGGCAAACAGGGCAGAATTGCTAAGGCAATTCGTGTAGTAATGCGTGCTGCTGCCAATAGGGGCAACACCAAAATTTCAGTTGAAATTGATTAATTTTGTTTGGCTGGTTTTAAATCGGCCAAAGCTCTAAAAAAATTTACCCCCAGTTTTTTGGGGGTATTAATATATAAGGGAAGTTATGAAAAACAATTATTTCGAAATTGGTCAAATTGTTGGCACCCATGGTGTGCGTGGTATGGTTCGCATTAAACCTTGGTGCGATAGTATTGATATTTTAAAAGGTGTTAAAAAATATTATCTCACCGAAAACGGTAATGAGTTTTTTACCTGCCAACGTTTAGCGCAAAATGGCCAAGTATTTATTGCGGCTTTTAACGAAATCACTAATATTGATGACGCCAAACTTAAGGTTGGCACTGTTTTGTATGCTGTGAGAGAAGATTTAAATTTAGAAAAAGGCAGTTATTTTATAAAAGATATTATTGGTTGTATTGTGTTAGATTCTGTTACAAATAAAAATTACGGCACAATTACCGATGTTTCTAAAACAGGCGCTAACGATGTTTGGCATATTAACAATTCAGGCAAAGAATATTTAATTCCTGTTATACCAAGTGTTGTAAATAATGTTGATATTGAAAAACAGGAAGTTAAAATTACACCGCTTAAGGGGATTTTTGAAGATGAAGATTGATATTTTAACACTTTTCCCCGAAATGTGCGAAGCTGTTTTATCATCAAGTATAATTGGCAGGGCACGAAAAAACGGGTTGGTTGAAATTAATTGTGTTAATATTAGAGATTTTGCCGGTAATAAACATAATAAAGTGGATGATACCCCTTATGGCGGTGGTATGGGAATGGTTATGGCTGCAGACCCAATTTATAACGCATATAAAAGTTTGTGCGCTGAGGGTGAAGAAAAACCATTTTTAATTTATTTAACCCCACAAGGAAAAGTTTTTGACCAAAAAACTGCAATTGAATTTTCTAATATAAAACACATTGTTTTGCTTTGCGGCCATTATGAAGGCATTGATGAACGGGTAATTGAAGAAATTGTTGACTGTGAAGTTTCGATTGGCGATTTTGTTTTAACCGGCGGGGAATTACCTGCATTAACGGTAGCCGATGCCGTTTGCCGAATGTTGCCCGGAGTTTTGTCGGATTCGGTTTGTTTTACCGAAGAAAGCCATTATTCAGGGCTTTTAGAGTACCCGCAATATACAAAACCTGCCGAGTGGCACGGAAAAACTGTGCCTGAGGTTTTGCTTTCTGGGCACCACTTAAATATTGAAAAATGGCGGCACCAAAAAGCCTTAGAGGTTACCCTAAAAAAGCGCCCCGATTTAATTGAAAAATCTGAACTTTCAAATAAAGATTTAAAATATATTGTTGATTTAAAAAACAAAAAGCACGATATATAGTGGTTTATTGCGTTTTTATTAACTTTTTTAAGCATTTTAACCAAATAGGGCTTAAACTTTTTGGAATAGTTTGGAGTTTTAATAGAACTTTAAAAAGAAATGTTGACACTTTGGTTTAAATGGATATAATATAAGTATAAACTTATTTGGTGTAAACCTAGTTTAAAAGGAGAAATTAATATGTGCGTTAAAGAAGTTATTGTTCAAAATCAAGTTGGCCTACATGCTCGTCCTGCCACATTTTTTATACAAAAAGCTAATGAATTCAGGTCATCTATTTGGGTAGAAAAAGATGAACGCAGGGTTAATGCAAAAAGCCTTTTGGGTGTTTTATCGCTTGGTATTGTGGGCGATACTGAAATTCGCATTATTGCCGACGGCGTTGATGAAAAAGAAGCCATTGAAGGTTTAATTAAATTAGTTGAATCGGGCTTTGCAGAATAATTTATAAAATTTCACCCCGTATGTTTCATAACATACGGGGTGTTTTTTTAGTTTTTAAGGCTTTGAATCGGAGCTGGGATTTGACCGCCACGACTAATAAATTTAGCAGGGGAGTTGGTGTTAACCTTCATAATAGGTCCGCTGCCAAGCAATCCGCCAAACGACAGTTCTTCGCCAACGGTTTTACCAATTGCAGGAATAACCCTTACGGCTGTGGTTTTAGAGTTAATCATACCAATTGCGGCTTCATCGGCAATAATGGCCGAAATAACTTCAGGTGGAGTGTCGCCGGGGATATTAATCATATCTAATCCAACGCTGCAAACAGCTGTCATGGCTTCGAGTTTTTCAATACACAAAGCACCGCTTCTAGCTGCAGCAATCATACCGGCGTCTTCGGTTACGGGAATAAATGCACCGGAAAGTCCCCCCACGCGCGAAGAGGCCATAACGCCGCCTTTTTTAACGGCATCGTTAAGCATTGCAAGTGCGGCGGTGGTTCCGCAAGCACCACAACTTTCAAGGCCAATTTCTTCTAAAATGTGTGCAACTGAATCACCAACTGCGGGGGTGGGTGCTAACGATAAATCTACAATTCCAAACGGAACACCCAATCTGGATGAAGCCTCTTTGGCAACCAATTGGCCCATTCTTGTTATTTTAAAAGCAGTTCGTTTAATTAGTTCCGAAACACCTGTTAAATCTAAATTAGCTGATTTTTTAGCTAAAGCAGCCCTAACAACACCGGGGCCCGAAACGCCAACATTTATAACACAGTCGGCTTCGCCAACACCGTGGAAGGCGCCGGCCATAAAGGGATTATCTTCGGGGGCGTTACAAAATACAACCAATTTTGCAGCACCAATGCAGTTGTTATCTTTAGTAAGCTCGGCAGTTTGTTTAACAATTTTGCCCATTAATGCCACGGCATCCATATTAATGCCAGATTTAGTTGAGCCAATATTAACCGAGGAACAAATGTGTTCAGTTTTACTAAGCGCTTCGGGAATGCTTTCGATAAGCTCTTTGTCGCCTGCGGCAAAACCTTTACCAACCAAAGCGGAATAACCACCAATAAAATTAACACCAACGGTTTGTGCGGCCTTTTCAAGAGTTAAAGCAAATTTAATAGGCTCTTTGTTTTTGCAAGCACCAAGCAATAAAGCCACAGGTGTAACCGAAATTCGCTTATTAATTATTGGAATTCCAAGTTCGCGTTCTATTTCGCAGCAAACAGGAACTAAGTTTTTAGCAGTGGTTGTTATTTTTTTATAAACCTTTTCACAGGCTTTATCAATGTCGGGGTCAATGCAATCTAATAACGAAATACCCATTGTAACAGTTCTAATATCAAGGTTTTCGTTATCAATCATAGAAATAGTTTCTAAAATATCTTTAGTGTTTACCATATTATCACCTAAATTCTGTGCATGGAATTAAAAATAGCTTCGTGCATTACATGAATTTTCATATCAATAGTATCGCCGAATTTTTCTAAATCCAAAGCAAAATCGCCAAACGAGCTGGTTAATTTATCCACATCGCCAATCATAATCATACAGAACATGCCCTGTAAAATTGATTGTGTAACATCAATAATATTAACATTATATTCGGCACATTTGCCCGAAACTTTAGCTAAAATACCAACGGTATCTTTACCAACAACAGTTATAACAGTTTTCATATTCTCACCTCAAAACATATTTGATAACATAATAACATACTTTTATAATTTTGTAAACTTAATAAATATAAAAATAATACTATATTTTTTTAAAAAAATGTGTTATTATATATAAAATGGAGGTAGTTTGTTATGAATATGAAATTACTTAAATTATTAAACAAAAATGCAAGGTACACTTTAAGCGAGCTTTCCAGCATGCTCGGAATTACCGAAAACGAGGTAAAAGCTGAAATTGAATTCTTAGAAAAAGAAGGCTACATAAGGGCTTATAAAACCGTTATAGATTGGGAAAAGTTTGACGACACTTCGGTTTCGGCATTAATTGAATTAAAGGTTACACCAAAATCGGGTCTTGGTTTTGAAGAGGTTGCCCAACGTGTAATGCGTTATAACGAAGTTGAAACGGTATATTTAATGTCGGGTGGTTACGACCTTTGTGTAATCGTTAAGGGTAAAACATTCCAACAGGTTGCTATGTTTGTTGCCAAAGAATTATCCACTATAGATTCGGTTATTTCAACATCTACACATTTTGTTTTGCGCCGTTATAAAGAGCTTGATGTTTGCCTTTACGGTGGCAAAAATGACGACAGGGGGATATACTCTCTGTGATAAATTATAATGATATTTTAAATAACACCATTAAAGATGTTAAACCTTCGGGGATACGAAAGTTTTTTGATATTGCCGAAAGCATAGAAGGTGTTATTTCCTTAGGTGTAGGTGAACCGGATTTTCCAACCCCTTGGAACGTGCGAAGCGCAGGAATACGCTCGTTAGAAAAAGGTAAAACAAGGTATACCTCGAATAAGGGTTTGGAAGATTTACGAAAAGAAATTTCCCGCTATATGCAAAGAAAATATTCAATTTCTTATAACCCTGCCGACGAAATTTTAATTACAGTTGGTGGCAGTGAAGCTATTGATATGTGTATAAGGTCGGTTGTTAACCCAGGTGATGAGGTAATTATTCCGCAACCCAGTTATGTTTGCTATGAACCCATTGTTAAACTTGCAGGCGGTGTTCCGGTAATTATTGAAACAAAAGCCGAAAATGAGTTTAAATTAACACCGGAAGAATTAAAAGAAAAAATCACTGATAAAACAAAGGCCTTAATTTTGCCATATCCATGCAACCCAACAGGCGCCATTATGGAGAAAAAAGACCTTGAAAAAATTGCCGAAATACTAAAAAATACCAATATTTTAATAATTTCTGATGAAATATATTCCGAACTAACATTTAGCGAAAGCAAGCATATATCAATTGCTGCAATTGACGGTATGAAAGAGAGAACGGTTGTTATAAACGGTTTTTCAAAATCATTTTCAATGACAGGTTGGCGCCTCGGTTTTGCTTGCGGTCCTAAAGAAATTTTAACCCAAATTATTAAAATACACCAATACGCCATTATGTGTGCTCCAACTGTTTCGCAATATGCCGCCATTGAAGCTCTTAAAAATTGCGATGATGCCGTGCAAGAAATGTTGGAAGAATATGATTCACGCAGGCGTTTGATTGTTAAAGGCTTTAATGATTTAGGTCTTACTTGCCGCGAGCCCAAGGGTGCGTTTTATGCCTTCCCATGCATAAAATCTACCGGAATGACCAGTGAAGAGTTTTGTGAAAAGCTTTTGCTTTCTAAAAATGTTGCTTTGGTACCCGGCACTGCTTTTGGTTTAGGCGGAGAAGGCTATGTCAGGGCATCTTACTGTTATTCGGTAGAACATATTAACAAGGCTTTAAGCCGTATTGCCGAATTTTTAAATGAAATTAGGTGATTTTAATTAAAATTAAAGCAAATGCCAAAATTAATTTAACACTCGATATTTTAGGTAAAAGGCCCGATGGTTATCATTTAGTGGATATGATAATGCAATCGGTTAGTTTGTGTGATAATATTGAATTATCTAAATTGTCTGAAAATGATATTGTTGTTATTTCGTCTGATAATTCGTTAGGCGGCGAGCAAGATATTTGTTATAAGGCTGCTAAACTTTTTTTCGAAAAAAGCGACCTTAATAATGGTGTTAAAATTAATATTAATAAAAACATACCGTTGGCTGCAGGCTTGGGTGGTGGCAGTGCCGATGCCGCCGCTGTGCTGCTAGCTTTAAATAAAATGTTTTTAAACCCGCTAAACAGCACAGATTTATATGATATTGCCTTAAACTTAGGGGCCGATGTACCGTTTTTTTTAATCGGTGGCACCGTTTATGCTACAGGCATTGGCGAACAACTTAAAAAATTAAAAGATATGCCGGAATGTTATGTTTTAATTGTTAAAAACGGCAATAAAAAATCAACTGCCCAAATGTACAAGCAGTTAGACAGCGCCGAAAGTTACGGTAATTTTAATACCAATAGAGCCAAAGAGGCTATAAATAACGGTGATTTAAATTCAATTTGTTTAAATATCGGCAACGCTTTTACTTCGTTGTGGGATATTAACGATATTAAATCGGTTATGATTTCAAACGGGGCCTTGGCTGTTTCTTTAAGCGGAAGCGGGCCTTCGGTATTTGGCATTTATGATAATTACAATAACGCTTTGTTGGCTTTAAACACTTTTTTAAACAACAATATTCAAGCATTTTTAACTACGCCTGCCAAAGATGCAATTGTTTTTGAATAGTTTTTAAAATTTTTGTCAATATTCCTAATAACAAAGGAGTGTTGATAATGAAAATTTTAAACAACAAAATTTTAAAAATTTCGGTTTTGTTGGCCTTTATTTTTTCTGTACTTATTAATCTGGTCAGCTTTGACGCAAATTGTAATGAACTTAAAAATAATGTTTTTAGGCTACACATTATTGCCAATTCCGATTCCGAAAACGACCAACTTTTAAAACTTAAGGTCAGAGATGCCATTTTAAATGCAGGCGGTAAAGAATTTGAAAACTGCCAAAATATTAACGATGCCATTAATAACGCAAAAAATAACATTCAAAATTATAAAAAAACAGCACAAGATGTAGTTGTTAGTAACGGGTATAATTATAATGTAGAAGTTTGTGTTGAAAAAACATATTTTAATACCCGTGTGTATGATGAATTTGCTTTGCCTGCCGGTGAATATTACGCTTTATGTATTAAAATTGGTAAAGCCGAAGGGAAAAACTGGTGGTGTGTTATGTTTCCGGCACTTTGTGTGCCAACTGCAACTAATGCTAAACTTGAAAATTCTGTAGGGGATAGCGCCGTTAATATTGCTAACAACCACAAAAAGTATATTTTTAGGTTTAAAACAATTGAAATTTTTGAACAAATTAAAAAAAATATTAAAATAAAGTAAATTTTACTTGCATTTTTATAAATAATGTGGTATTATCCTATTGTTATGAAATTTTGAAAGGGGTGGCACTATGAAACAGGGCATTCATCCTAGCTACGAAAAAACTGTAATTAAGTGTGCTTGCGGAGCCGAGTTTGAAACTCGCTCAACTAAAAAGGACATTCATCTTGATATTTGCTCAAAATGTCATCCGTTCTTTACAGGCAGACAAAAACTTGTTGATACAGGCGGACGTGTTGATAGATTCAACAAGCGTTTTGGCTTAAAATAAGTTACTAAAGTATTCCGTAACCGCCTTTGGTTACGGATTTCTTTTTTTATTTATTATGTCGAAATTGAGGAAATTATGAAATCTTTTAAAACAATAAACGGTAAATATGTTTTTGAATTGACCGAAAAGCGTTCTAAATTCATTGCAACATTGTGCCATGTTGAAAGTGAAGACCAAGCAACCGAAATTATTAATAAAATTCGTTCAAAATATTGGGACGCCAAACATAATGTTTATGCTTACGCTTTAAATGAGGGGAATTTAACCCGCTTTTCTGACGATAACGAGCCACACGGCACTGCAGGCAAACCGGTTTTAGATGTTATTGAAGGCAACGGCCTTAAAAACGTTTTAATAGTGGTTACCCGTTATTTTGGCGGAGTTTTGTTGGGAACCGGTGGATTAGTTAGAGCATATTCCGGCGCTGCAACAGGGGCCGTTAATAGCGCCAAAATAGCTGTTATGACACCCTGTTGTGTTTTAAGTCTTCAATGCGAATACGGTATGTACGATTTGTTAAACAAACTGTGTGAAAACATTAAAGGCGGGGTTATTAACACCGATTTTAACGAACAAGTTGTAACAAAAATTTATATTTCGGCAGAAGAGTACAACAGCTTTGTTGATTTAGTTAATAATACCTTTAACGGCAAAATTTTAATAAATATTATTGAAAATAAATATTATCCAATTTAATTTAAAAAAATAAAGGTTTTCGACATTTTTTTGCGTATATAATTAATATAAAAACAAAACGGGGTGAGGTCTTGGCAAATTTTCGCGAACAATATGAAAACACAGAAAAACTAATTCTTTCAGAAAAAGCTGTTTTAAGTGTTAATACTAAAGGCCGAAAATTACCCGAAAATAAGTGTGAAATACGTACCGAATTTCAGCGCGACCGCGACAGAATTTTACATTCTAAATCGTTTAGGCGTTTAAAACACAAAACACAAGTTTTTTTGGCGCCGGAATCTGACCATTACCGCACAAGACTTACCCATACATTAGAGGTTGCTCAAATTGCCCGCACTATTGCAAGAGCGTTGCGGCTTAACGAAGATTTAACCGAAGCCATTGCTCTTGGGCACGATTTAGGTCATACACCTTTTGGTCATGCTGGCGAAAGGGCTTTGGCCGAATTAGGAGAAAAAAACTTTACCCATTATTTGCAAAGTGTGCGCGTTTGCGAATTTATTGAAAAAGGTGGCAAAGGCCTCAACTTAACCTATGAAGTTTTAGATGGTATTCGTTGCCATACTAAAGGGCAACAGGCCGAAACCTTAGAAGGCAGAATTGTGCGTTACGCCGACAGAATTGCTTACATAAACCACGATATTGACGATGCCATTAGAGCCGGCATTATTACTAAAAACGATTTGCCTAAAAGTGCAAATGAATTTTTTGGTAACACCAAAAGTTCAAGAATAAACGCAATGGTTTCTTCTATTATTAACAACAGCAAAAATGATATTATAATGGATGAAGAAACTTTTTATTATTACGAAATGCTACATACCTTTTTATTTGAAAAGGTCTACCGCAACCCTGTGGCTAAACACGAAGAAAATAAAGTTTACGGCATTATAAAAGGTTTATTTGAATATTTTTGCTCTAACCCCCAACTTCTTAAGGGCGAATATGCCGAAATTTTAAGGCGTGAGGGTGTTGTCAGGGCCGTTACCGATTACATCGCAGGTATGACCGACCATTATGCTGTTTTAAAATATAACGAAATTTTTGTTCCAAAATCTTGGGATATATAATTGTAAAGGAGGGTTAATATGGCAATACCAGATGACGTTTTGCTTGAAATTAAATATAAAAACGATATCGAATCTATAATATCGCCATATGTAACCCTAAAAAGAGCTGGGCGTAATTTAAAGGGACTTTGCCCATTCCATAATGAAAAAACCCCTTCATTTACTGTTTACCCCGAAAACGGCTCGTTTTATTGTTTTGGATGTGGTGCCGGTGGCGACATTTTTACCTTTACACGCTTAATAGAAAATTTAGATTATATTGAGGCCGTTAGGCTTTTGGCCGAGCGCTCGGGCGTTAATATACCCGAAGGGGATTACGATAATTCTATTTTTAACCTTAAAAAGAAAATTTACGAAATAAATAAAGAGGCCGCAAGGTTTTATCACGCATATTTAATGTCGGAAAACGGCAAATGGGCTCTTGATTATTTGCTGGGCCGAGGTTTGACCATTCAAACAATTAAGCATTTTGGTTTGGGCGCTGCGCCAAGCGGTTGGACAACCCTTACCGATTATTTAACCAAAAAAGGTTATAGTGTATTTGAACTTGAACAGGCCAATATTAGCTCTAAATCTTCTAAAACCGGAAAATATTTTGACAGATTTCGTGGTAGGGTAATGTTCCCGGTAATTGATATTAGGGGTAATGTTATTGCCTTTAGTGGCAGGGCCAACCCCGCCGAGAAAGATGCTGCTAAGTATATAAACTCGGCTGACACACCTGTTTATAAAAAAAGCCGCAATTTGTTTGGTATAAACTTTGCTAAAAACAATTGTGCCGAAAGGATTATTTTAGTTGAAGGTAATATGGATGTTATTTCACTGCATCAAGCAGGGTTTGATAATACCGTTGCACCTTTAGGCACCGCTTTTACCGAAGAACAAGCAAAACTGCTTAGTCGTTACACCAAAGAAATTGTAGTAACCCTTGATTCTGATACTGCCGGTCAAAAGGCTGTTATGCGGGCTTTAGAAACTATGAAAAATTCTGGTATGCCCATTAGGGTTTTGGTTTTACCTGAATGTAAAGACCCAGATGAATATATTAAGAAAAACGGTGCTGCTCGCTTTAAAATGCTGTTAGATGGTGCTGTAAGTGAAATTGAATACAGATTATTACGCGCCGCCGATGATATTGATTTAAATGAAGATAATGCAAAAATTAAATATTTAAAAAAGGCAGCAGAAATTTTAGCTAATACCGATTCAATTACAAGTGATTTTTATGCCAGCAAATTATCTGAAAAATATGGTGTTTCAAAATCTACCATTGTTTCTGAAATTTCAAGGCTGCGAACCAAAAATTTTAAGACCGAACAAAAAAAGGAAATTAAACAGGTTATTAACCCTAAAATTTCACAAAAAGAGGTCAACCCCGAAAGGCGCTTAAATGTTAAAGCCGCCGCAGCCGAAGAAAATTTAATTTCGGTTTTAATGCAACACCCCGATTTGTATAATGAAATCGACAAATTAATTAAACCGGAAGATATGGTAACCACACTTAACCGCGAGGTTTTTGCAGCAATTTCAGAATTAATTAAAAACAACAATATGGTTGATATTTCGTTGTTGGGCGAACGGTTTACACCCGAACAAATTGGATATATTGTTTCGCTACAAAACAGTGTTAATGCCGGTATAAATGCAAAAAAGGTCATAAATGACTGTATTGCGGTTATATTAAAAGAAAGAATGTTAATTTCTGGCACTAAAGATGAAAATTTGTCAATTGAAGAGTGGCATACAAAAATACAAAATATTATTAATTCAAAAATGGGAGAATAGGGTATGAAAAAAAATAATTCAGAAATAAACTCTGAAATTAACGAAAATATTAATTTAGAGGAATCAAAAAATACTAGTTCTATAGATGAGGTTGAAAATGCCCCCGAAGATTTAGAAGAGTTATTTATTGAGCCTACCGTGCTTGATTTTGACGAAGAACCAACCGAAGATGACCTTAAATTAGAAGAAATGGATATTGAGAACATTGATGAAAACATTAATGTTGACTTAATGTCGCTTGATGACCCGGTAAAAGTATATTTAAGGGAAATTGGCCGTGTTCCACTTTTATCTACCAATGAAGAGGTAGAATTAGCCGTAAAAATTGCCGAAGGTGATGAAGTTGCAAAAAAACGTTTAACCGAGGCAAATTTAAGGTTGGTTGTTAGTATTGCTAAAAAATATGTTGGTCGCGGTATGTATTTTTTAGACCTTATTCAAGAGGGAAATGTTGGTTTAATTAAGGCTGTAGATAAATTTGACCATACAAAAGGTTTTAAATTTTCAACCTATGCAACTTGGTGGATTCGCCAAGCTATTACCAGGGCCATTGCTGACCAAGCAAGAACCATTAGAATTCCTGTTCATATGGTTGAAACCATTAACCGTCTTAAGAAAATTCAAAGCCAATTATTACACGAAAATGGTGTTGAACCCAGCGAAGAAATAATTGCCGAAAAAATGAATTTACCCGTAGAGCGCGTTCGCGAAATTATGCGTGTTGCCCAAGAGCCGGTT
This sequence comes from Clostridia bacterium, assembly GCA_017439765.1. Classification (GTDB taxonomy): domain Bacteria; phylum Bacillota; class Clostridia; order Oscillospirales; family Acutalibacteraceae; genus SIG565. The sequence goes on from JAFSIN010000062.1 coordinate 11,905, forward strand.
TCTATGGAAACTCCAATCGGCCCCGAGGAAGATAGTAGACTTATGGATTTTATTCGCGATGAAGATGCTCTTGCCCCCGACGATGCCGCTTTAAAGACCATTACCAATGAAGATATTGACAGTGTTTTAAAAACACTTACCCCAAGGGAAGAAGCTGTTATTAGGCTTCGTTTTGGATTAATTGATGGCCGTTGCCACACATTAGAAGAAGTTGGTACCGAATTTAACGTTACCCGTGAGCGAATTAGGCAAATTGAAGCTAAGGCTTTAAGAAAGCTGCGCCACCCTGTAAGAAGCAACAAGTTTAAAGATAGGTAGTTTTATAATTCTTAAATTTAAACCGAATATAATTTTTGGGAAGGAATAAGTTTTATGAAATTTACATATATAACGAATGGTGTTTGTTCTAGAAGTATTTCTATTGATATTTCTGAAGATGGAACCCTAAACGATGTTAGTTTTGTGGGTGGTTGCAACGGTAATTTAAAAGGTATTTCCGAATTAGTTCGGGGTATGCATATTGATGATGTTATTGAAAAGTTACAAAATATTAAGTGCGGCTTTAAACAAACATCTTGCCCTGCACAATTAGCTGCAGCATTAATAAAATATAAGAACAAGGGTGAATAAAATGTTAGATGACAGCGATATTAAAATTGCCGGTAATAAACCCTCTGAAAGCATAAAAAAATTAAATGACGTTTTAGAAAAAAATCTAACACCTGAAGAAATTAGCAAGGCCAAGCAACTTGGTAAAATTTTAGCCGAAAAATTTTTGCATGAATCTGCTAATTTTTATCCTACCGATTCAGAAGATAGTCAAATGCTTTTACAACGCAAGTTGCTATTATCGTTTACAGTTTCGGTATCGTTAGATGAATTTTGTAAAAATGATAGTATTTCGGGTATTGCCGAAAAAAGTTTTTTAGACAGAATTAGGGATTTTTCACAAGAATTGTATGTTTCTTGCAGTGATACAGGCGCCTTTTCGTTTTATTATTTAGCCTTTAGGCGCGGTGGTGAAATTGAACGCCGTATGGGTCAAACATTTGCTATGCTTTGTTCGCACGATGGCGACCCAATTTTTCAAGAACTTGGCGAAACCCTTTATTGTTGGTTTGCTTCGGTGGTAAGGCAAGAGACCGAAAAAATTGGTTTATTAAAATAATTATAATAACCCTCCTTTTTATTTCATATATTGAAATTAAGGAGGGTGTTTTTATGCCTATTATATATTTAAGTCCTTCAACACAGGAGTTTAACCCTTATGTTGGCGGTGGTAACGAAGAATTTTATATGAACCTGGTGGCTGATGCCATGGTGCCATACCTTAATGCGACAGGAATAGAATATGTAAGAAACACACCCGAAATGACAGCTGCGACATCAATAGTAGCATCAAATGCAGGTAATTATGATTTGCATTTGGCCTTACATTCAAATGCGGCGGCCGGCACCAATTCCGGTAAAATTAGGGGAACCGAGGTATATTATTACCCTACAAGCCAAAACGGACAGCGTGCAGCCGAAATTATTGCAAATAATCTTAAATTAATTTATCCAATACCACAAAATGTTAAAACAATACCCACAACAAGAATAGGTGAGGTTAGTAAAACCAAAGCGCCTTCGGTTTTAATTGAGTTTGCTTTTCACGATAACCCCGAAGATGCCGAATGGATTAGAAACAATATTAATGAGATTGCAGAAAATGTTGTGTTATCGTTAGCTGATTATTTTGATATACCATTTTTAATGCCCGAAATTATTAGAACGGCACAAGTGGTTACCAAAGGTGGTAACCTAAATTTGCGAAACAAGCCATCACTTACAGGTGATGTTATTGCCTCTATACCAAATGGTACTGTTGTAACGGTATATTCTAATTATGGTGATTGGAGCGTTGTAAGATATAATAATTTTACAGGTTATGTTTATAATTCATTTTTAACTTAAAAAGCCTTGCAAATTTTGCAAGGCTTTTAGTTTAACTATAACAAATTAAAAAGGCGGAAAATGTTTTTAAAGTTTTGCGCAATGGTAGTGCCGCTTTTAAGGGGTTCATAAATAAAACCATAGGCAATAAAGGCAAGAAGAATAAGTAAAACAATAGAAATAATTAATGTAATTATTTTTAAGGTGTTATTGTTTGCATGATGGTCAAGGTCATAATAAGATTCATCATCTTCGTCATCATATTCATCAAAATTTATAAAATCTGGTTCGGTGGTTTGAGGATAAAAAATATCATTAGTTGTGTCATTTTCTAAATATTCATCATATTCATCGGTATCAGATATTCCACTTTCAATATCTTCAAACTGGTCTTCTTGTGGTAATTCTTCAGGTTCTTGTTCTTCAATAAGTTCAGTATTTTCTTGTTCGGGTTCTTCAATAGTTTCGGGTTCTTCAATAGTTTCGGGTTCTTCAATAGTTTCGGGTTCTTCAATAGTTTCGGGTTCTTCAATGGTTTCGGTTTCTTCAACAGAAATTTCTGTTTCTTGTGGGGCTGGGGCAACCTCGGGTTCGGGGTTAACGACATTAGTAACAGGGAATCGGCTAAGATCGGTTATGTATTGATTAACCAAAGATTTCATAAGTTCTTTTCTAACAGAATTTTCTTCTGTTAAGAAAATCATACTTTGTGGGCCGCTTTCTAAAATACAACCGCCTAAAATTCCACTTTCGGTAATAAGAGGTACCGAATTTTGTGGAATTTCAAAATTTGAATCAGCTTTTAAATTATAAAGTTCATTATCAATTAAAGCGCATTTTTTGCCAATAGCCTTAGAAACAGTTTTTATAATATTATTTTCGTTATTAATATTGCCAATAATTATAATAACGCGGCTGCGTGAAAAACTGCGTTGTAAAGCTTTAAATAAATTAGAATTATCGTTCACCTGTTCGGTCAACAACCTCATTTGGCAACAATTGCACAGGTTAAATTCAAATTCAAAATCGGTTGGAATATTATAATAAATTATTTCGGTTTTAATATTATTTACCATTTTAATACCTCTGTAGTTATATTATTTGTTGTATGGGTCAACAGAATTGTGAAGTTTATACCAAATAGAAGGGTATTTAGGGGCAGAGTTTACGGTTAACGGGTAGCCGTTTAAAATATTATCAGAATCTGATATTGCTCTGGCAATAACAACCGTTTTAGCGCCCGAAAATTCGTTTGAATCGGTTACCAGTGTTAAATAATTGTCGGTAAAATTAGTTGGGATGCTGCAATCGTAAATACTTCGGAATTTAACCTCGGTAATCCATTTTGAGAAATCGGTAATATTGCTGAAATCTGTCTTTGAATAATTAAAATAATCATTTTCAGAACTGCTGTTAGATGATGCAATTATAACCGCAAAAATTAAATATTTTTGGTGTATGTTGTTGTTAGTTACAAAGTCAATAACCTGAGCGCTATCGGCAAAGGATTTTTGCTTATATTTTAATAAATCGGAAAACATATTGTCGTTATTTAAATTATTACCGTATATAACAATATTTTTTGCGGTTTCGGGCAAACAATTTTTAGCAAAATATAACGAGCCTAGGTTGCTGGTTTTATTTTTATAATTATGGGTTTTGTAATAATCGTTTTCAATATAATTACAAATGGGGTTATTAATATTTGTGCTGTTAATATTAACCCAACCGGTAATGTTGTTATTTATCGACAATAATTTACTAAAATCGGGTGAGTTTATGTTAAATTCGGCCCTAATATTATTTAAATCTTTTGTATCGGTATAATTTATATAAAAGTTAAAAAATATGCTGGTGGCAAAAATTACAGAGCAGCACATTAAAAGTATAAAGCAGGTTTTAACAAACGAATTAAACAAAAAATCTTTATAATTTGCGGTGATTTTTAAATTTTCTATTATTAGTTTTAATGAAAAATCACTTTTAATTTGTTCGGCTCGTTTTGCCTTAGCTTGTTTTTTAATAACTGTTTTTTCTAAACTTTTTAGGGCGTTTGATTTTTCGTTAGTGCCTGTAAAATTTAAAAAATCTGGCGTTGGCGAAGTGTTAACGTTAATTATATTTTCTAAATTATTATCTAAAAAAATTAAACTGGAATTTATGTAGTGCGGTTGTTCATAAAGACAATTAATTTCATTAATATTTGTAGAATAATTCGGCAAAACAATTGGCAGACATTCTAAATATCTTCGGGTTAAATCGAGCGCAGCAAAGGCGGCGGCTTCTCTGATTTCTTCGCGGGTAATATTACCTAATTCTAATTTTCGGGTCCAAAAATAATTGCCGTTAGTAAGTGATATATATACCGTACCAACACTTTTACCCTCACTTGTGGTGGGGCCTGCAACTCCGGTAATGCCAATGCCAATTTCGGCACCGCTTAGTTTTAAAATGCCCAAAGCCATGTGGGCTGCGGTTTGTTTGCTTACTGCTCCGTAATCTTTTAAAATGTTTTTAGGAACAGCAAGGGCCTGTTGTTTTATGCGATTGGAATATGAAGTAATTCCAATTTCAAAAATTTGTGAACTGTTCGGCACGGCAGTAATTAGTTTAGAAAACATACCGCCTGTGCAAGATTCGGCCGAAGCAATTTTAATATTATTTTTTAACAATAAATTTACAACGGTGTTTTGAATTTCGGTTTCAGTGGTGGCAAAAACATCGTCGCCCAACAGCATTTTAATTTTATTATTTGTATTATCATAAAGTTCTTGTGCAGTATAATCTTGGTTGTTAAATGTTGTTATTAAAACCTCGGAATAAAGGTTGTTTTTTGTAACATTAATTATTGGATTATTAAGGCCTTCAAACTCGGACAAGGTTTTTTTAATTAGTTCGGTATTAAGGTTTGCTACCTTTATTTTGCCAAAACAAACATCATTGCCAAACGTATTGCTTTCAATATTAAAATATTTATTTAAAAACCCAATAATATTATTAAGATTATTCGGCAAAAAAGCAATTTTCTTATTTTTATAAATTGAAAAAATTCCGGCCGATTCATTATAATCGGCAAATTCATAGTTTTTAAATATTTTTTTACTTAATAGGTTAAAGGTATTAGGGTTAGCGAATTCTCGGCTTATAAATATATTATTACTATTATAAACACAGTTTTTAATTACTTTAATTAAATTTTCACAATCAGCAGGTATAGCCAATACCTCGCCGCCAAGGGTAGTTATCAGCGTATTTATTAATGTGGCATTATTTATATTACTGCCGTTATAATAAATATATGTGCTTTTCAAAAAATCACCTCTAACCAATGTATGAATAAACGGTTTGCTCTACTGCAGAATTAACAAGTTCTTCAATGTTAAGATTTTGTTCGGCCAAAACACATTGTTCAATTGTGGGTTTTGTTTTTGGGTGCTTTGGTGTAAATACAGTGCAACAGTCTTCATAGGGCATAATTGAAATTTCAAAGGCATCAATTTTGCGGGAAATGTTAACAATTTCTTCTTTGTCCATACCAATAAGCGGGCGAAGGGTAGGTATATTGGCTACGGAATCGGTAACCACCAAAGCGGGTAAGGTTTGGCTGGCAACTTGGCCAAGGCTTTCACCTGTAATTAAGGCCAAACAATTACGTTGTCTTGCAATTTTTTCAGAAATTCGCATCATCATACGGCGCATAATAAGTGTAAAATAATCTTCGGGGCAGTTTTTTGCAATTTGCTCTTGAATTTCGGTAAAGGGCACAATGCCTAACCTGATTGTGCCGCTATATTCGGCAACCTTTTCAAGCAGATTTTTAACCTTTTGTTCAGCGCGGGGGCTTGTGTATGGTGGACTTGCAAAATGAATAGCGTTAAGCTCAAGGCCTCTTTTAGCCATGCACCATGCTGCAACAGGACTGTCAATACCGCCTGAAATTAAAATAGCAGCGCGGCCTGCTGTGCCAACAGGAAGACCGCCGGCACCGTTTATTTTACCACATCTAATATAAGCATTATAATCGCGTATTTCAACAAAAACGGTTACCTCGGGGTTGTGAACGTCAACTTTCAAATTTGGAAAATGTTTTAATAAATGTCCGCCAACCTCCATGCAAATTTCGGGCGACTTAAAGGGGAATCTTTTATCGGCACGTTTTGCCTCTACTTTAAAGGTTTTGGCGTTGCTTAAAATATTGCTTAAATAGGGAACTGAGTTTTCAAGAATGTTGTTAAGGTCCTTTTCACAAACACAGGCACGCTGAAAAGCGGCAATGCCAAATACTTTACTAATTTTATTTAGTGCTAAATCAAAATCAAAGTTTTCTTCAAGTGGCTCAATAAAAATGGTTGATTGCGCTTTTTTTACGCTAAATTTACCAAGACCGGATAAACTCTTTTTAATGTTTTTAATTAAAGTGTCTTCAAAATTATTACGGTTAAGTCCTTTTAAAACGAGTTCTCCGTTTTTAATCAGTATAATTTCTTTCATAAGTTAATAAGCCTTTCTGAGTGTGTTGCAAGCATCTTGCAAAGCGTTGCATAGTGCATCAATTTCTTTTTTTGTATTAAATCGGCTAAAACTGATTCTAATGGAAGAATCAATTTGCTTGTTATTTAAACCGCAACTTAAAAGCACGTGGCTTTTTTTGCCCTTAGCACATGCGCTGCCGCTTGAAACAAATATATTTTTAGATTCTAAAAAATGCAATATTGTTTCAGATTTATATCCTGTTACCGAAACATTAAGAATGTAAGGCAGACTATCGGGGCCCGAGTTAATTGAGCAAAAATCTTGCAATTTGCTAATGCAGTATTGTTTAAGATTATTTATTTCGTTTAGGTGTTCATTTAAATTTTGCAGTTCCAGCACGGCGCCCATAAGCCCCATTATAGCAGGAGTGGGTTGGGTGCCCGAGCGAACGCCAAGTTCTTGTCCGCCGCCAAATACAGGGGAAAGAATATTAGCTTTTTTTGATTTATATAAAAAACCAATACCTTTAGGACCGTGTATTTTATGGCCGCTGGCCGATAATAAATCAACTCCAAGGGTTTTAACATTAATTGGTAGTTTACCAAAGGCTTGTACGGCATCGGTGTGTAAAAGCGCGGGGGCGTTTGCCTGCTTTATGGCATTGGCTGCCTGGGTAATGGGTTCTATCGAGCCGAGTTCGTTATTAACAAGCATTATACTGACAAGTATTGTGTTTTTATTAATTGCATTTGTTAGTTCTTGTGGGTCAATAACACCGTATTTGTCAGGTTTTAAATAAACAACTTCGAATCCGTTTTGTTCTAAATTTTTAATGGCATTTAAAACCGAAGGGTGCTCAATAGCGGTTGTAACAATGCGGTTACCGCGGCGCTTTAAAGCGTTAGCAGCGCCAAGAATGGCAATATTGTTGGCTTCGGTGCCGCTGCCGGTAAAAAATATTTCTTCAGTCAAAGCGTTAATGGATTTAGCAATACAGCCGCGCGCTTGATTAATTTTTTCTTCGGAAAACATACCTAAAGTGTGTAAAGAAGATGGATTACCCCAAAAATTATTTAAAGAATCGTTTATGTATTTAATAGCGGTTTCACACGGTTTGGTAGTAGAACTGTTGTCAAAATATATTAAATAATCCAAAAAAATTACACCTCAACTTCTAACCAATTTATTATACTATATAAATGCAATTTAAACAATAGTAAATTTATTATATAAATGCATTTTTTGGGAAATATAACTACTAAACGGAGTGGTTAAATGAAAAACAGAACAATTTTAAGAATTTTATGCTTTTTAATTACCTTGTGTATTGTTTTGGCGATTTTTTTATTAAAGTATTATAAACGCGCCAATAGTTTTCAAAACGAAATAAAATATACCTATTCGCGCTCTTTTGAAGAACTTTATGCCAGTTTAAATAAAATTAATGTTGCATTAGATAAAGCTGCTTATGTTTCGTCGGCTAATCAAATTTCAAAAATTGCTACCGATATTTACACGGAATCAAAAATTGCAAAACAAGCATTTTCACAATTACCGACCGGCAGCATGGCACATCAAAAAATTAATAAATTTTTTTCGCAGGTTGGCAATTATTCAATATATGTGGCCAACAAGGTAATTAGTGGAACAGATTTGGTCGATGAAGAACGAGATAATCTTGAAAAGTTAAGCGATATTGCTAAAAATATTTCTAATGGTTTTAGCAGCATGCAAATCACTCATAACAATATTGAACATTGGACAACTGTTATTGATGAAACTTTAAATAATTCTTTAGAAGAAATTGAGTTTGTAAGCAACTTAAATGAAATTGATAATTCAATGGCAGATTATCCAACCTTGCTTTATGACGGACCTTATTCTGATTATTTATCTAATAAAGAATCAGAACTAATTAAAAATTCGGAACCAGTTGATGAAACAACTGCGAGACAGGTTGCAGCTAAAGCGCTTGGAATAACCCCCGAATTATTAACAGTTGATAATTACGACAGTGGCAATATTCCTGCCATAAATTTTGTTTATAACGAAGGGGCAGCCTCGGTAAGTATAAACGGTGGTTTCTTAATTAGTTTTAGAAAATATAATTTTGATAATATTGCGGCTATTAATTATAATCAAGCTTTAATTTATGCACAAAATTATTTGAAAGATTTATTTAATAAAAATTTTATAGCCAGTTATTATTACACAGATAACGGAGTTTGTGTAATTGATTTTGCCTTAAAAGAAGCTAATGTAATTTGTTACACCGATTTAATTAAGGTGGGTGTGGATATGTCGAGCGGAGATATTGTGTTTTTTGAATCAAGAGGATATTTAATAAATCACAAAGAAAGAACCATAGAAACACCAAAACATAGTTTAGATGAAGCAGCAGCGGTTTTAAATACCGCTTTAGGCATTAAATCAAGTGCATTAACCTTAATTCCCACAAGTGGCGGTTATGAAAAATTATGTTATGAATTTTTGTGTTCTGGTGAGCATGGAGAGGAAATTTTAATTTATATTAATGCCGAAACTTTAAATGAAGAACAAATTTTTATGGTTTTAAAAACAAATGGTGGAACTTTAGTAAAATAAAACTTGATTTTTTATTAGAAGTGTGGTATTATATTTTAGCATTTTATTTCACCTGTTCCTTTTCAGGTGGGTTTAATGCCGAATTTTCGACATTGAAGCGGGTGGTCCTCTGCTTTTTGGGCATGAACATCTGAAAGAATTAAGGAGGAAAAATTAATGGATGCTTTAAAAAATTTAACATCCGGCATGCTTAAAGAAGATGCTCCCGAAATTAAAATCGGTAGCACAGTTAAAGTGCATGTAAAAATTCGCGAGGGCGAAAGGGAAAGAATTCAAATTTTCGAAGGCACTGTTATTGCTCGCAATAATAGTGGTATTGCCGAAACCTTCACTGTAAGAAGGGTTTCATACGGCGTTGGTGTGGAAAGAGTTTTCCCCGTTCATTCACCTAATGTTGCAAAGGTTGAATTGGTTAGATACGGTAAAGTTCGCCGTGCTAAATTATATTATCTTCGCGATAGAGTTGGTAAAGCAGCAAAAGTTAAAGAGCTTATCGGCTAAGAATTTAAAGGGGACGTTTTTTAAAATGTCCTCTTTTTGCTTTATTTGAAAGGTGGGTGCAACATGTTAAGTTCCGAAGAAAACCTTGTAAATAACAACGAAAATCATAATAAAACAGGTTTTAAACGCGAAATTTTTGAATGGCTTGAGGTTATTATTGTATCGGTTATAGTTGTTATTGTTTTATTTACTTTTGTTTTTAAAATTGTAACAATCAGTGGCGATTCCATGAAAAACACCCTAAAAAACCAAGAAAGAATTGTTATTTCCAACCTTTTTTATAAACCAAAAAACGGCGATATTGTTGTAATTTCGCGAAATTCAAGTAATTCCGCCCAAAATTTTAAAAATGAAACCTGCATTATCAAACGAATAATAGCAACCGAAGGGCAGGTAGTTAATATTAACTTTAACACAGGTAAAGTGTTTGTAGACGGAATTGAACTTGAAGAACCTTATATTAGCACTCCCACTACTGTTCCGGGCGATTTAGAATTTCCGGTAACAGTGCCCGAAGGCTGTGTTTTTGTTTTGGGCGATAACCGCAACAATTCATCAGACAGCAGATATTCATCACTTGGTAACGAAGGCATGGTGGATGAACGCCATATTTTAGGCAGGGCAGTTTTGCGAATTTTACCTTTTAGTAGATTCGGAGTTTTGTTAGATGAGTGATAATACACAAAATATACAATGGTTCCCCGGGCATATGACAAAAACAAAGCGTAAAATCGCCGAGATTTTACCGCTTATTGATGCTGTTGCCGAAATAGTTGATGCCCGCATACCGTTAAGCAGTAGTAACCCTGATATTTTAGATATTATTGGGAATAAACCCCGCATAATATTGCTTAATAAAAGCGATATGTCGGACCCTGTTGTTAACGAACAATGGGTAAAATATTATAAATCTAAAAATATTTCGGCCATTAGCATAGATTGCCAAAATGGAAAAGGTATTGAACAATTTAAAACCGAAATTAAAAAATTATTATCAGAAAAATTAGAAAATTACCGCAATAAAGGAATGGTAGGTAAACCATTAAGGGTTATGGTTGTTGGTATTCCAAATGTTGGTAAATCTTCGTTCATTAATCGCATTTGCGGTAACTCTAAAGCAAAGGTAGAAAACCGCCCAGGTGTTACAAGGGGTAACCAGTGGTTTAGTATTGACAGCGAGTTGGAACTGTTAGACACCCCGGGTGTTTTATGGCCTAAATTTGATGATATAACTGTTGGAGAGCACTTAGGTTTTACGGGTGCTATTAAAGATAATGTATTGGATATTGAACTTTTAGCCGTAAGACTTTTAGAAATTTTGGTTAAAGATTACCCAAATTTGTTAACCCAGCGTTTTGGTGAACTTGATTTTGATGCCGAACCTTATGAAATTCTAGAACAAATTGGCAAAAAACGCGGAATGGTTATTAAAGGCGGCAATACCGATACCGAAAGGGCTGCTAATATGTTAATTAGCGAATTCAGAAATTGTAAATTAGGTAAAATTTCTTTGGAGAGAATATAATGCCCGATTTTATTTTAGAAAATGAACTTAAACAAAAAGGTTATAATTTTATTTGTGGTGTGGATGAAGCCGGTCGCGGTCCGTTAGCAGGTCCTGTTTGCGCTGCAGCCGTAATTTTACCCGAAAATGTAATTATAGAAGACCTTAACGATTCTAAAAAACTAAGCGAAAAGCGCAGGGAAGAGCTTTTTCCCATTATTTTAGAGAAAGCTGTTTGCACATCTGTTGCTTTTGCATCGGTTGAAGAAATTGAAAAATTAAACATTTTGAACGCAACTTTTTTGGCAATGCAAAGGGCGGTTGAAGGCTTAAAAATTCCGGCCGATTTTGCTTTAATAGATGGCAACCGAATACCTAAACTTAACATTTCGGCAAATGCTGTTGTTAAGGGAGACGGTAGGTCTATGTCTATTGCGGCGGCTTCGGTTTTAGCAAAGGTTTCTAGGGACAGGCTTATGCTTGAGTATGACAAACTCTACCCACAATATAACTTTGCTAAGCACAAGGGCTATGGCACTAAACAACATTACGAAGCCATTGCTAATTACGGAATTTGCAATATACATAGAAAATCTTTTTTAAAGGGTGTAATATGAACAATATTTTTTTAAAAGGAAAAAATGCCGAATTAATGGTTGCGGCTTACCTTAGAAAACACGGTTGTATTATTGCAAAAATGAATTATCACTCAAGGTTTGGAGAAATTGACATTATTGCCGAAACAAAATCAACCATTATGTTTGTTGAGGTAAAAATGCGTGGCCAAAATTCAATTATGGCACCAGCCGAGGCTGTGGATGCCGCAAAACAGCGTAAAATTGTAAGTACCGCCAACGATTTTTTATTAAAATCGCATTTAACAGGGCTTCAACCCAGGTTCGATGTTGCCGAAGTTTTTGAAGAAACCTTGCCAAACGGTAAAAAAAGATATAAAATTAACTATATTAAAAATGCTTTTTAAGGGGATGTTCTTTTGAACTACGTAAGTACAAGAAATAATAAAATTAATGTTACCGCAGCCACTGCTATTGCCAGCGGTATTTCGGCAGAAGGTGGACTTTTTGTTCCTGAAACTATACCTTCTTTAACAGAAAACGATTTTGCCGAATTAAAAAATATGAGTTATGTAGAGCGTGCTGCTTATATTTTAAAATATTATTTAACCGATTTTACTAATGATGAAATTGAATATTGTGTAAAGGGCGCATATTGCGGTAGTTTCGATAATGACCAACCTGCACCAATAACCAAGCTTGGTCAAAATATCAATATTTTAGAGTTGTGGCACGGTCCTACTTGTGCTTTTAAAGATTTAGCTTTGCAGTTGCTGCCATATTTATTAACAACATCGGCTAAAAAGGTTAACCAAGGCAAACAAACAGTAATTTTAGTTGCCACCAGCGGCGACACCGGTAAAGCCGCACTCGAAGGGTTTAAAGATGTTGAAAATACCAAAATTATTGTTTTTTACCCATGCGATGGCGTTAGCCCAATGCAAAAATTGCAAATGGACACCCAAAAAGGCAATAATGTTTTTGTTTGCTCAATAAAAGGTAATTTTGACGATGCCCAAACCGGCGTTAAACAAATATTTACAAACAATGTTATTAAAGAAACTCTTGAAAAATCAAATATGAATTTTTCAAGCGCTAATTCTATTAACTGGGGCCGTTTGGTACCACAAATTATTTATTATATTTCGGCCTATTGTGATTTGCTTAAAAACGGCGAAAATCTTGAAAACGGCTTTAACGTTGTTGTTCCAACCGGCAATTTTGGCAACATTTTAGCAGCATATTATGCAAAACAAATGGGTGTGCCAATTAACAAATTAATTTGTGCTTCTAACTCTAACAATGTTTTAACCGATTTTATAAATTCGGGCACCTATGACCGTAATCGTAAATTCTTTACTACAATTTCGCCTTCAATGGATATTTTAATATCCAGTAACCTTGAAAGAATGTTATATGAACTTTGCGAAAACGACAGCGAAACCGTTGCAAAACTTCAAAACGATTTAGCCAAAACCGGTAAGTTTACTGTTGATGAAAATGTGCATAATAAATTTAAAAATATTTTTTATGGCGGTTTTTGCTCTGAGCAAGAAACATTAGATGCCATTAAAAACACATTTGAAAAATATGGTTATTTAATAGATACTCACACCGCTGTTGCAGTTTCGGTTTATAATAAATATTTGGCCGAATCGGGTGATAATAAACCCGTTGTTATTGCTTCAACAGCATCTCCTTATAAATTTGCTAACGATGTTTTATCGGCAATTGAAAATAACGTAAGCGGTAACGAATTTGAAAAATTAGAAATATTATCAAATAAAACTAACACCGATATTCCTTTGCCTATTAAAAATTTAAAAAATGCACAGGTTAGGTTCCAAAATATATCGGAAAAAGAAGATATGCCAAAGGTCGTTCTTGAATTTTTGGGTATATAATAAAAGCGCCCGACCTTTTATGGTCGGGCTTTTAATTATAATTTTTGTTTAAAGGTATTGCAGCAGGTCTGTGTGCAATCACAGGCGTGGCAACCGCCAACGCTAATGTGTCCTGCAACACAACGGTCATCTTTTGCGTGATATTCACAGGTTTCTACGTGGCAAACTATACCTTCAATTTTGTTGTTCTGTTCCATTTTTTTGTTCCTTTCAAAAATAATTTGCCTAAAGTAAAGGCAATATTATTATTGGCTTTTAAAATTTATTTATACTAAAACAAAGGGGTGATTTTTTTGGCTATTTATGCAATTTCAGATTTACATTTATCTTTTTCTACAAATAAACCTATGAATATTTTTCGCGGCTGGGAAAATCATACCGAGCGAATAAAGGCAAATTGGAACAGAGTGGTAACCAATAATGATACCGTTGTGTTACCCGGAGATTTTTCTTGGGCGCTTAAGTTA
>JAFSIN010000063.1 GCA_017439765.1 Clostridia bacterium
GAGTCGGAGGATAAAATAATTTTATGAGCAAGGCAAACATAGCCGTTTTGGTTTCGGGCGGGGGCACTAATTTGCAGGCCCTTATTGATGCCCAAAATAACGGAATTATAAAAAGTGGGCAAATTAAACTTGTTGTTTCCAACAAGGCCGATGCTTACGCTCTCACAAGGGCCCAAAACGCCGGCATTAAAACCGCAGTTGTTTCCAAAGAAGAGTGTGGCAGCAAGGCTTATATGGAAGAAAAAATAATTTCGCTTTTAAACCAAAATAACATTGATTTTATAGTTTTAGCCGGCTTTATGGTAATTTTAAGTGAAAAATTTACCAAGCTTTACGAAAAAAGAATAATAAATGTTCACCCGTCGTTAATACCGTCCTTTTGTGGCGAGGGCTTTTATGGCCTAAAGGTGCATGAGGCTGCCCTCAAAAAAGGCGTTAAGGTAACGGGCGCTACGGTGCATTTTGTTAACGAAATTGCCGACGACGGCGAAATAATAATGCAAAAAGCAGTAGAGGTTTTAGATAATGATACCCCCGAAACTCTACAAAAACGTGTAATGCAACAGGCCGAATGGATTATTTTGCCTTTGGCGCTTGAAAAGGTTTGCAGTGAACTAAAATAAAGAGGTAATAAAATGGCTTTATATGATTTAAAAGAACTTTTAAGCAACAATACATACCCGGGTAGGGGCATAGTAATAGGAAAATCGGCCGATGGCCAAAAGGCACTTATAGCCTATTTTATAATGGGTCGCAGTGAAAACAGCCGCAACCGCATTTTCGAACGATTCGAAGGCGGTATGCGCACCAAAGCCTTCGACGAAAGCAAACTTTCCGACCCAAGTTTAATCATTTATAACCCTTATTTAACAGCCAAGGGTGGTAATATTGACATTATTACGAACGGCGACCAAACCAATACTATATTTGATAAAATTAACGAATGCGAGCATAATTACGGCTTTGAAGAGGCCTGTAAAATTCGCGAGTTTGAGCCCGATGCCCCTAATTTTACCCCACGCATTTCGGGTGTTTTGAATTATAACTTTGCTCAAAACGATTTTACCTACAAAATGTCAATTTTAAAATCGGCAAACGGCAGGGGAGAAAGCTGCCGCAGGTTTTTCTATAATTACCTTAGCACCGAAAACGGTATTGGCCACTTTATTCACACATATAAGTGCGACGGCAATCCAATTCCGTCGTTTTATGGCGAACCCGAAGAGGTTGAGTTGCCAAACACTGCAAAAGAATTGGCCGATATTGTTTGGCAAAACCTTAACAATGATAATAAAGTATCACTTTTTGTTCGTGAGGTTCCGCTTAACGGTGCCGAACCCACCGAAATTATAATAAATAAAAATAATTAAGAGGTTTGTTAATATGAAAGAGTTTGAATTAAAATACGGTTGTAATCCCAACCAAAAACCTTCAAAAATATTTATGGCCGACGGAAGTGATTTGCCCATTGAAATTCTTTGTGGAAGGCCCGGTTACATAAACTTTTTAGATGCCTTTAACAGTTGGCAATTAGTAAAAGAACTTAAAGAGGCATTAGGTTTACCGGCCGTAACCTCCTTTAAACACGTTAGTCCAACATCGGCTGCAGTGGGTATTCCGCTAAGCGAAACGTTAAAAAAAGCCTGCTTTGTAGATGACATTGAAGGTCTTGACGATTCGCCCTTAGCCTGTGCTTATGCCCGTGCCCGTGGCACCGACCGTATGTGCTCATTTGGCGACTGGGTAGCACTTTCTGATGTTTGCGATGTTACAACAGCCAAATTAATTCAGCGTGAAGTGTCCGATGGTGTTATTGCCCCCGGTTACGAGCCCGAGGCTTTGGAAATTTTAAAAAGCAAACGCAAGGGCAACTATAACATAGTTAAAATTGACCCTGACTTTGTACCTGCCGCTATAGAGCAAAAGCAGGTTTACGGCATAACATTTGAGCAAGGTCGTAACAACTTCCAAATTAACAAAGAATTGTTAAGCAATATTGTAACCAACAATAAAGATTTACCCGAATCGGCTGTAAGGGATTTAATTATTGCTTTAATTACTCTTAAATATACACAGTCCAACTCGGTTTGTTATGCAGTTGACGGACAAGCCATTGGTGTTGGCGCTGGTCAACAGTCCCGCATACATTGTACAAGGCTTGCAGGAACCAAGGCAGATACTTGGTTCTTACGCCAACATCCAAAGGTGCTTAATTTGCCCTTCCGTTCCGACATTCGCCGCCCCGACCGCGACAATGTAATTGATGGCTACATTAACAAAAACGAAGAAGACGTTTGTGCCGAGGGCATTTGGCAAAACTATTTTACCACCCGCCCCGAGCCATTAACCGAGGCCGAAATTAAAGAATATTTACAGGGTATAGATGGCGTAGCCCTAGGCTCCGATGCCTTCTTCCCGTTTAGCGACAACATTGAAAGAGCCCATAAAAGCGGCGTTAAATATATTGCCGAGCCCGGCGGCTCAATACGCGACGATGCCGTAATAGA
>JAFSIN010000064.1 GCA_017439765.1 Clostridia bacterium
AGCGGCCTTAACGACAATTTAAACGGGCATGAAAGGCCGGTTAGCTTTGATATTAAAGATGGCGGCGCACAAACCGAAATTGTACATTCGCTGGCTAAGTGGAAGCGCATGGCGCTAAAACGTTATGGTTTTAGTGCGGGTGAAGGTTTGTATACCGATATGAATGCCGTTCGCCGTGATGAAGAATTAGATAACATTCATTCGATTTTTGTTGACCAATGGGATTGGGAAAAGGTTATAACCGAAGGCGAGCGCAACCTTGAAACCCTTAAAGATACCGTTAAAAAAATTTATAAAGCGCTTAAAAACACCGAAGAATATATTTCGGCCGAATATAATTTTGTGCATAAATTCTTGGCCGATGACATTACCTTTGTTACCACCACCCAACTTGAGCAAATGTACCCTAACCTAAGCTCTAAGGAACGTGAAAAAGAAATAACAAAAAAATATGGTTCAGTGTTTTTAATGCAAATTGGCAAAACCTTGCCATCGGGCCAAATACACGATGGCCGTGCCCCCGATTACGACGATTGGGAACTGAATGGCGACATAATTATTTACTACCCGCTTTTAGATATATCTTTTGAACTTTCAAGTATGGGCATTAGGGTAGATAAAGCGGCGCTATTAAGGCAACTTAAAGCAAAAAATTGCTTAGACCGCAAAAAATTGCCGTTCCATAAGGCCTTAATTAAGGGCGAATTACCCTTGACAATAGGCGGCGGAATAGGTCAATCAAGAATGTGTATGCTCTTTTTAGGCAAAGCGCATATTGGCGAGGTGCAATCATCTTATTGGCCTAAAAAAATGGCCAAAGATTGCGCTAAAAACGGAATAAATTTACTTTAGTTTAAAGGGGTAATTAAAATGAAAAAAGAAACTTTTGGTGTAATGCTGGATTGTTCAAGAAACGCTGTTATGAACAACCAAACCTTTGAAAGATTTGTAGACCTTTTAGCAAAATTAGGCTATAACGCTATTATGCTATACACCGAAGATACCTATGAAATAGAGGAAGAACCGCTTTTCGGTTACATGAGGGGCAGATATACAAAAGAAGACCTAAAGCATTTTGATAAATATTGCTTAGACCGAGGAATAGAACTTATTCCTTGTGTTCAAACCTTGGCTCACCTTAACACCCTGTTTAAATGGCGCAAATATGAAGCCTTTCGTGATACCGACGATATTTTATTGTTAGATGATGAGCGTACATATAAACTCATTGACAATATGTTTAAAACAATAAAGGAATGCTTTACAACCGATAGGGTGCATATTGGTATGGACGAAGCCCACCGCTTAGGTGCCGGCCGTTATTTAGATACACACGAATATAAACCCCGCTTTGATATGATTGTTGAACATCTAAATACAGTTTCTAAAATGGCAGAAGGCTATGGCCTTAAACCAATGATGTGGGCCGATATGTTGTTGAAAAGAATGTTGCCTCATTTCGAAAATAACGATAAAGAAGGCGCAGAAGCATTAAAGAAACATGCTAATCTTGATAAAAACATTACCCTTATTGACTGGTGTTATGGTATTGTGCCACACGATATACGAACCAAAAGATTTAAAGCCGGCCAAGCCTTTGGCAACAAGGTTGGTTTTGCAGGCAGTTTTTGGTGCTGGAAGGGCATTGTGCCTTGCACACAAAACAGTGTTGATGCCGCTAAAGGCGCAATAGAAGCCTGCCGCGCAAACGGGGTTACCGACATGTTCTTCACTATGTGGGGCGATGACGGTGCCGAAGGCTCTAAATTTATGGTTTTACCGGCAATATTTGCAGCATCGGAGTACTTTAAAGGCAACACCGATATTGAAGATATTAAGGTTAAGTTCAAACAAGAGTTTAAC
>JAFSIN010000065.1 GCA_017439765.1 Clostridia bacterium
GTTGATGTTAAATTTGATGGCACCGTTAACGAATGGTGGGATGGCGAACACCACAACATTGAACACACAGATTACACTGTTGTTAGGGCTATGCCATATGACCTTATGGTTGCCGGAAACGACGGTAAAACCGTTAATGCTTTGCGCCTTTGGAGCGCCGAATATCAAGATATTAATATGTCGGCCTTTAATAAGGGTGATTATGTTAAAGCGCTTGAAGAAAAGGCTACAACCGAGGTTATTAGCAAGGTATTATACCCAGAGGATAACCATTTAGAAGGCAAATCTTTAAGACTTAGACAACAATACTTTTTAGTTTCGGCTTCGGTTCAAGACATTTTAAACCGCCACTTACGCAACTATAACACCCTTGAAAACTTGCCCGAAAAGGTGGCAATTCACATTAATGACACCCACCCCACCCTTTGCATACCCGAATTAATGCGATTCTTGCTTGACGAATGTGGATACAGTTGGGAAAAGGCCTGGGATATTGTTAAAGGCACCGTTGCCTATACTAACCATACCGTTATGTCGGAAGCACTTGAATGTTGGCAAGAAAGCCTGTTTAAGCAAAGAATTCCGCGTATATATCAAATCGTTAAAGAAATTGACACCCGCTTCAGAAAAGAAATTTGGGATGCCACCCAAAATGCCCAAACCGTTGAAAACACCGCAATTATTAAAAACGGTATGATTCATATGGCTAACCTTTGTGTTGCTGCGTCGCACACCGTTAACGGCGTTTCTAAATTACACAGCAACATTTTAAAAGATTCGCTATTTAACGATTTTTACAAGATTACTCCAAACAAATTCACAAATGTTACTAATGGTATTGCACACCGCCGTTGGCTTTGTCAAGCCAACCCAATGTTAACCGATTATTTAAAACAGTTAATTGGCGATGGTTTTGTTAAAAATGCTGCCGAACTTGCAAAACTTGAAGAATTTAAAAACAACAAAGAAATTTTAATGCACTTAGACAACATTAAACACAACAACAAGGTGCGTTTGTCTAATTATGTTAAAAACAATTTCGGCGTAAGCATTAACCCCGATTCTGTTTTTGATATGCAGGTAAAACGCCTGCACGAATACAAGCGTCAACACCTTAACGCCCTGCACATTATTAAAGAATACCTTTATTTAAAAGAGAATCCTAACGCCGATTTCGTTCCAAAAACCTATATTTTTGGTGCTAAAGCAGCACCCGGTTATTTATTTGCAAAACAAATTATTCACATGATAAATAAATTGGCCGAGGTTATAGAAAACGACCGTTCGGTTAACGATAAACTAAAGATACTGTTTTTGGAAGATTACAGGGTAACCCTTGCCGAGCTTATGATACCCGCCGCTAACATTAGTGAGCAAATTTCCCTTGCCTCAACCGAGGCCAGTGGTACCGGTAATATGAAGCTTATGATGAACGGCGCCATTACACTCGGCACCGAAGACGGCGCTAATGTGGAAATTCACAACGCCGTTGGCGACGATAATATTATTATTTTTGGTCTTGAAACCCCCGAGGTTAACAAAATTAAAAAGCAAGGTTATTCTCCAAAACCTTATTACGAAAACAACAAAATTCTTAAAAATTGTGTAGATTTTATTGGAAAAGGTATAGGCGGCACAAACTTCGATGCAATTTATAACTCTTTAACTATGTACGATAATTATATGGCATTTGCCGATTTTGCCGATTATTGCCGTGCACACGATAAAGCCGATGTTTTATATAAAGACAAACTCGCCTTTAATAAAATGTCGTTAATGAATATTGCAAAATCCGGTATTTTTGCAGCAGACAGGTCTATTGAAGACTATGCTAAAAATATTTGGAATGTTTCGCCGCTTAAGTAAAAATTATGCAGTATTATCCTTTTGATTCAAAAAACAAGCTTTATAAACCACATTTTGGAGCTGTAGCTTCTGATCAAAAACAGAAGCTACGGCTTTTGTTGCATAAAGATGCCCTGTGCAGCGCCGCATTTTTGTTAATAAAATGCGACGATGAACCCGACTTTAAAGAGGTTAAACTATCCCCTGCCGAATGGCTTGAAGATTATCAATTTTTTGATTGTGAAATCGCGCTTGACTCGGGTCTTTATTGGTATCGTTTTAAATACCGCAGCCCATATGGCGAGTTTTATGTTACTCGATGTGAAAATTCTTTAGGTCATGTGTCAGACCAAGGCCAATGTTGGCAACAAACGGTTTACGACAATACATTCAAAACGCCTGACTGGCTTGAAGGCGGCGTGATTTACCAAATATTTCCCGACAGATTTTTTAATTCGGGCAGCAAAAAATCCAACATTCCTAATAATCGGTTTATAAATAACGACTGGAACAAACAGCCCGAATACCGACAGGTTGCTGAAAAATGCACCTTGGGCAATGATTTTTACGGCGGAGATATTAAAGGAATAATTAAAAAATTGCCACACATTGCCGAACTTGGTGTTAATTGCATATATTTAAACCCTATTTTCGAAGCTTCTTCCAACCACCGTTATAACACAGCTGATTATTTTAAAATAGACCCACTCTTAGGCACCGAGGCCGACCTTATAAATCTTTGCAAAGCCGCCAAAAAGTTAGGCATTGCCGTTATTTTAGATGGCGTTTTTTCCCACACCGGCGACGATAGTGTGTATTTTAATAAATACCAAACTTACAACAGTGTTGGCGCTTTTAATTCGAAAAAATCGCCCTATTATAATTGGTTTAAATTTAACAATTGGCCACACGATTACGAATCTTGGTGGGGCATTAAAACCCTGCCCGAAACCATTGAAGACAGCCCCGAATTCACCAATTTTATTACGGGTGAAAACGGCGTTTTAAGGTATTGGCTTAAAAAAGGAATTAGCGGTTGGAGGCTTGATGTTGCCGATGAATTGCCCGATAAATTCTTAGAAAACATAAGGCTGGCCGTTAAAACAGAGAACCCAAACGCCTATATTTTGGGTGAGGTGTGGGAGGATGCCTCAAATAAAATAAGTTATGGGGCACGCCGCAAATTTTTGCAGGGCAAACAGTTAGATTCTGTTATGAATTATCCGTTTTGCAACGCAATAATAGATTTTATTTTTTCGGGTAATGCCAATGCGTTTGTTAATACTGTAGAATCAATATGCGAAAATTACCCACCACAAAGCATTAAAACCTTAATGAACCACATTGGCACCCACGACACCGCCCGAATTTTAACACTGCTTGGTTTTGGTAAAAACCACCCAACCGACAGAGAATGGCAGTCTAAAAATGCACTTTGCCAAGAGCAATACGAAAAAGCTAAAAAACTTTTAAAAATTGTTACCGCAATACAATTCACTTTGCCGGGTGTGCCATCGGTTTATTATGGCGACGAAGCCGGTATTCAAGGCTTTGGCGACCCGTTTTGCAGGGCTGCTTTCCCTTGGGATAACCAAGACAACGAAATATTAGAGCATTATAAATCTTTGGGCAAAATGAGAAAAGACGCCAAGTGTTTTAAAGAAGCCAATTTTGAACCCTATGTTTGCTGCAACAATTTACTAACTTTTGTTAGAAGCAGCGACCAAGATGCCGTTTTGGCTGCATTTAATATTAACGGAACCGAAGTTAATATTGATTTACCCGATGAATTTTTAAATTGCAGCAACGTGTTATTGGGCACAGAACCAAACAAACAAGGAACTCTATGTTTACCACCTTTAAGTTTTTCTGTTATTAAGCTAAAAAAACATAAAAAGCAGGGTAATTAATTACCTTGCTTTTTTATTTTTTATATGCTATATTAAAGTTAATAAATTATTGGAGGCCAATATGGGAATTGAATTTTTAAACAATAAATTTCACATTTTTAATAATGACATAAGCTATGTTATTGAGGTGTCAGAACAAAACGACCTTTTGCATTTGCATTTTGGCGCAAGTGTTGAGGCTAACAATTTATTTCATCAAAAAAACATAAACACCGAATTTACCTCCTACTCTGACGAAGAAAATCCAAAATATTCATTATCGGCTCTGCCGCAAGAATATCCTTCGGGTGGTGCTTCTGACTTTAGGGCTCCCGCCTACCAAATTTTAACTAAAGACGGCTGCCACACCCCCGAACTTAAATTTAAAAGCTACGAAATTATTAACGGCAAACCAAAATTAGAGGGTCTGCCCGCCGTTTATACCGAAAACGACAATGAAGCCCAAACCTTAATTATTTTAACCGAAGATATTAATTACGGCTTGCAGGTTAAACTTTATTACACAATTATTAACGGCTATAATGCCATTTGCAGACACAGCGAGATTATTAATAATTCCGACTCCCCCATTCACCTTAAAAATGCACAAAGTTTTAGTTTAGATTTCCCTGCCGGTAATTACGAATACATACACCTTGAAGGCGCTTGGGCCCGTGAAAAACATATTGAACGCAACGCCGTGCATAAAGGCTCGCAAGGGTTTGAATCAAGGCGCGGCGCCTCGGGACACATTGAAAACCCGTTTTTATTGTTTTTTGAGCAAGGCGCTACCGAAGATTACGGTAATGCTTATGGTATTTCACTTATATATAGCGGTAACCACAAATTTTTAATGGAGCGTGAATATAACGAAACCGTTAGGGTTCAAGCCGGTATTAACCCGTTTGAATTTGATTTTAAACTCGAACACGGTCAAACCTTTACAACCCCCGAGGTTGTTATTGCCTTTTCAGAAAACGGATTTTCAAAAATATCTCACACCTTCCACAAGTTGTACAGAACCCACCTTTGCAGAGGCTATTGGCGCGACAAAGCAAGGCCTATTTTAATTAACAACTGGGAAGCCACCTATGCCGACTTTACCAAAAACGATTTAATTAAAATTGCCGATGCAGCATCAAACCTTGGTTTAGAACTTTTTGTTTTAGACGACGGTTGGTTTGGTGAACGCAACGACGACACCACTTCTTTAGGGGATTGGTTTGCCAACGAGAAAAAACTTAACGGACCCTTAAGCGACCTTGTGAGTGAGATTAACAAACGCGGTTTAAAGTTTGGCCTGTGGTTTGAACCCGAAATGATTTCGCTTAAAAGCGAATTATATAAAGCCCACCCAGACTGGCTTATTAAAACACCGTATTCTAAAGAACATTACGGCAGGCACCAATGTATTTTAGATTTAACAAAACCCGAGGTTAGAGGTTATATTGTTAATATTCTTTCAAACATATTAAGCAATGCAAATATTGAATATGTTAAGTGGGATATGAACCGCAATATGACCGATGCTTATTCCTCCAGTCTGCCTGCCGACCGCCAGGGCGAATTTTACCATAGATATATTTTAGGACTTTATGAAATTTTAGAAACTCTAACACAAAAGTTTCCAAAAGTTTTATTCGAAGGTTGCAGTGGTGGTGGCGGTCGCAACGACCCCGGAATGTTATATTATATGCCACAAAACTGGACCAGCGACGATACCGATGCCACCGAGCGTTTGTTTATTCAATATGGCTCAAGCTTGGTTTACCCTGCATCTACAATGGCGTGTCATGTGTCGGCTGTGCCAAACCACCAAATTAAACGCTCAAGCCCCCTTTCAATGCGCGGAAATGTTGCAATGAGCGGCGCTTTTGGTTATGAGCTCGATTTATCTAAACTTTCCAGTGAAGAAATTGATGAAGTTAAAAATCAGGTTGAATTTTATAAAAACAACCGTGATATTATAATGAATGGAACATTTTACAGGTTGCTTAACCCGTTTGTTTCAAGGCACGCTGCTTGGTCATATGTAACCGAAGATGAAAAAACCGCTTTGGTTTACTATATTGTAAAGCAAGCCCGCCCAACCAACGAGGCCGTTTACCTTAAATTAAAGGGTTTAAACAGTAATTATAATTACGAAATTAACGGCACCGTTTACAGCGGAAAAACCCTTATGAATTACGGATATTTAATTGAAGATAATGAATATGAAGGAATGAGCTTTATTTTAAAATTAAATGCTGTAAATTAAAAATTAAAAGACGGTGGTGGATTATAAAATCCACCACCATTTTTTTACAAAAAAACCAAAACAAACCTAAAGGTCTGCTTTGGTATTTTGGTGCGAGTGACGGGACGCATCTTGCTTTCGCAATCTGCCCTGCTTGACGACCCAACCCTTACGAGTTCGGTACCCGTCTGCGCAACTGCTCATTAAAAAACAGTTCCCCGAACTGTTTTTCTTAACATTCGCAGCCCTCTTAGGCTTCAAGTCCCGTCTTATTAACAAAAAAATTCCTAAGCACGACCTATGGTCGAACTTAGGAATTTGGTGCGAGTGACGGGACTTGAACCCGTACGCCATGAGCACACGCCCCTCAAACGTGCCTGTCTGCCAGTTCCAGCACACTCGCAAGCAACGTTAGTTATTATATCACTGTGGCTTTAAAATGTCAATATAAAAAATTAAAAATTAGCGGGAATTATTAAATTCCCGCTTAAA
>JAFSIN010000066.1 GCA_017439765.1 Clostridia bacterium
ATAACACCGCCGCCCGAAAGCAAAAATGACTTTTCGTTTACTACAATGCTGTGTTTTTTATCATTAGATGTAAATTCAAAATATTCACTGCTTGGAGAAAAAGAATAATCAAGTAGCATATAAGAGAAAATTAAAAAAGAAGTAACAATCGTCAGCAACGCAACTAATGTTTTGTGACCAATATTTTTATAAATCAAAACAGCAATAGAAGCAATTAATGAAGCAACACAAGGAATTGTGATAAAAGGCATAATTTCCTGTTTGCTAACTCCGAATAAATATATATAAATATTAAATTTTATTAAAATTCTGATTGTTAGATAGGCACAGAGAAATACACTTGAAATGACTAAGGTTGTTTTTGAAAATTTTGGTAGAACAATTTTCTTCACAAAATCACTCCTATAACAAAAGATGTGCTACCGTTATGATAGCACATCCAAATAGAATTTTCAACTATAAAACAAGGCTTGGGGCGGTGTAAACCCTTGCGGCAAGTTCTTGGTCCAGCAAATAAAGGCTTTTGGGGTCATCGCCAAAGAGTTTATATTTATTAACCATTTTATCGGCGTTTTCTTCCTCTTCCATTTGTTCTTTAACAAACCAGTCCAAAAACTGCATTGTTCTGAAATCTTTTACCGAATAAGCCGCATCATAAATATTATGTATAAGTGAGGTAACATAGCGTTCGTGTTCGGCACCCGCAAGTAACGGGTCAAGGTGGTTGCTAAAGGTTTTATCGGGTTTGTCAATAGCCTTAAGTTCTACAGGAATACTGTTGATTTGCAAGTATTTTAAAAATAGCAGTGCGTGGTCGCGTTCTTCTTGCGCCTGAATTGTGTACCAATTTGCAAAACCGTCCAAATCGTTTTTTGTATAGTAATTTGCTATATCTAAATAAAGATAGGCACTGTAAAATTCCTTGTTTATTTGGTCGTTTAAAAGTTCAATAACCTTTTTATCTAACATAAAAATCTACTCCTTTTAAAAAAGGGCGGCCAATAAGGACCGCCCAAAATTTATTAACCAAAATAGCGGCTTAGTAAACCTTCGAAGGCTTTGCCGTGTCGAGCTTCATCGCGTGCCATTTCGTGAACGGTGTCGTGAATGGCATCGAGTCCAAGTTCTTTAGCAAGCTTTGCAAGCTCAAATTTACCCATTGTAGCGCCGTTTTCGGCATCTACACGCATTTCAAGGTTTTTCTTGGTGGAATCGGTTAAAACTTCACCTAAAAGTTCGGCAAATTTTGCTGCGTGCTCGGCCTCTTCGTAGGCGGCCTTTTCCCAATACAAACCAATTTCGGGGTAGCCTTCGCGGTGAGCAACGCGGGCCATTACTAAATACATTCCAACCTCGCTGCATTCGCCGTTAAAGTTTTCGCGCAGACCTTCAATAATTCTTTCGTCAACACCTTTTGCCACGCCAACAATGTGTTCGGCAGCCCAGGTTTTTTCGCCGGCTTGCTCTTTAAATTTGGCAGCAGGCGCCTTGCAAATTGGGCAGGAATCCGGGGCGTATTCGCCTTCGTGAACATAACCGCAAATAGTACATACAAATTTTTTCATAATTTAACACCTCATAATAAAATTTTTAATTTATATATTAACAGAGCAGTTTTTACAAACTCCGTTAAAAATTAATTTTTGCTCGGTAATATTGCAACCAAGGCTTTCTTCTAAATGATTTTTAAGTTGGTTTTCGGGACAGGCACAGTCATAAATGTTGTGGCATTTTGTGCAATAAAAATGCAGGTGTGTGTCTGTGTTGCCGTCAAAGTGCTGGAAACCGTCTTC
>JAFSIN010000067.1 GCA_017439765.1 Clostridia bacterium
CTAAAACTGCGGCAACAACGCCGCCAATAATATACGGTAGCAAATAAATGCACCTCCTTTATATAATTACGATTTTAATCGGAATCGTATTAGCCCGGATAAGCTTCATTAAAACCCGCTCGCCATGCGGGTAAACCTATCTTAATTATTTTAACACCATAAAGCAAAAGTGTCAAGTTGATTAATGTTTTATTTGCTAATTAAAATATTTATGGATTTTTTGGAATAATGTGGTATAATTATTGTTTGGAAGGTGAATTTATGGCTAAGATTAATTTAACTAAAAAAGATATTTTCACAATACCTAATATTTTAAGTTTTTTTAGAATTTTGTTAATTCCTGTAATTTTATGGCTATATTGCTACCTTAAAAATTACAATGCCGCAGTAATAGCTGTAATTGTTTCAGCCATTACCGATATTGCAGATGGCCGAATCGCCAGAAAATACAACATGATTTCAGATTTTGGTAAATTTATTGACCCCGTGGCCGACAAATTAACCCAAGGTTGCTTAATAATAGCCTTAATTTCAAGGTATAAACTATTAGCAATCTTACTGTTGCTTTTCATTATCAAAGAAAGTTTTATGTTTTTATTCGGTTATATAACATTAGAGGTTACCAACACCATGCCCAGCGCAAAATGGTATGGTAAAGCCAACACCGTAATTCTATATACCGTTATGGCAACATTACTGTTATTTACCAATATACCACCCAATATGGCCTCTTTTTTAATAGGCTTTTGTGCCGCCGTTATGTTTGCAACACTTGTGCTTTACATTAATTTTTATGTTACAGTTTTAAAAAACAGCAAATAAAAAAGAACTCCCACATGGGAGTTCTTTTTTTGGTGCCGGTGGCCGGACTCGAACCGGCACGCTGTCGCCAGCGGTGGATTTTGAGTCCACTACGTCTGCCAATTCCATCACACCGGCAAATTAAATTTGTTTAACCCACTAGGGTTTGCAACAACACTATTATACACAAGGCTGTTTTTAAAATCAAGAGTTTTTTGTTTTTTTATTTAGAATTTTTAATAATGGGTTTGTTAATAATAATTTTTGGTGAATAATTTGAAATATATTAACAAAAACAAAATGTTTATTTGGGCTTTGGCGGTAATAACGGGCATTATTAACAGTTTGCTTGGTGCAGGCGGCGGTATGATTACGGTGCCTTTGTTAAAAAAAG
Source organism: Clostridia bacterium (assembly GCA_017439765.1). Classification (GTDB taxonomy): domain Bacteria; phylum Bacillota; class Clostridia; order Oscillospirales; family Acutalibacteraceae; genus SIG565. The sequence goes on from JAFSIN010000067.1 coordinate 1,196, forward strand.
CGGGATTTTCTCAAAAACAGGCACAGGCCAATGCCATTGCAATAATCTTGCCTTTAAGCATTTTAAGCAGCGGGGTTTATTTGTGGCGCGGCAATGTAAATATTTTTGACGCCCTGCCCTACATTCCCGGGGGTATTTTAGGCGCTTTTTTAGGCACTAAAATTTTTAAAAAAATATCTAACAAATGGCTAAAACGTATTTTTGGCGGTTTTATGCTTTGGGCAGGCCTGCGCCTGCTAATGAAATGAATATTTTAGCCCTTTTAGCAGGGCTTTTTTCGGGTATAATTGCATCTATGGGTATGGGCGGCGGCGCGGTGCTGCTTATATACCTTAATTTATTTGCCAATATTCCTCAATTAACCGCACAAGGCATAAATCTAATTTTCTTTATTCCAACCGCCGTTTTAGCCCTTATTGCTTACATTAAAGCCAAACAAATTAAATTTAAAAAGATTTTACCCATTGCTGTTTTGGGTTTGGTTGGAGCCGTTATTGGTCTTTATTTAACCAACATTATAAATCCCTGGTGGTTAAATAAAATTTTTGGTGGTCTGCTTGTTATAATTGGTGTTAAAGAAATTTTTATAAAAGATAAAAAATAGTATTGAAAAAGAACAAGCGTTCTGTTATACTAAGGTTGTAAAAAATTGAATTTAGGAGTGTTTATATGTCAAAACCTTCCTTAACCGAAAAACAACTTAACGTATATAATTTTTTAGTAAAAAAAGTTGGCGAAGGCATACCGCCCACCGTGCGTGAAATTTGCAATGCCACCGGCATAAAATCCACCTCTACAGTGCATGGCATACTTAATATTTTAGAACAAGGCGGCTACATATACCGCGATCCAAAATATTCCCGCGCCATTAAAATCGAGGGTGCCGACAATGTTGCTCAAGTGCCCGTTATTGGCAAAGTAACGGCCGGCCAACCTATTTTGGCTGTTGAAGAAATTGAAGACTATATTCCCTACCCAACCAAAGATTCAACCGGTCTTTTCGCCCTTAGGGTTATGGGCTACAGTATGAAAAATGTTGGCATTATGGATGGCGACATTGTTGTGGCCGACAAGGACGCTTATGTTCGCTCGGGCGACATTATAATTGGCATGGATGGCGACGAAGCCACCGTTAAACGCCTAATAAAAAAACCTGACGGCCAAATAATTTTTATGCCCGAAAATGAAGATTTTGAGCCTATTTACCCCGAAAATCCATCGGTATTGGGTAAGGTAATTGGCTCTTACAGAAAATATTAGGTGAAAATATGAAAAAGTTTGTTGAATTGTTTACCGATGGCGCCTGCTCGGGCAACCCGGGTCCTGGTGGTTGGGGCGCTATTTTGCGTTATGCCGGCAAAGAAAAAGAACTATGCGGGGGCGATAGCCAAACCACCAACAACCGCATGGAATTATTGGCTGTTATAAACGGCCTTAAGGCTTTAAAAGAGCCCTGCGTTGTAAAAATTACCACCGATTCTAAATATGTTTCAGATGCCGTAACTTTAGGTTGGGCTAAATCTTGGCAACAAAATGGCTGGAAAAAGGCCGATAAAAAACCCGCCCTTAATTCTGATTTATGGCAAGAACTTTTAGACCTTCTGGATATGCACGACGTTCAGTTTAATTGGGTTAAAGGCCATGCCGGCCACCCTGAGAACGAACGATGTGATGCCTTGGCCGTTAATTTTTACAAGAATTTTTAATATTACACTTGAAAACTATTTTAAAATGTTATAAAATATTATGAACAATTTATAATAGATAAGGATTTATATTAATGCAAAAATTTATATATGCCGATAATTCGGCTACAACTGCATTAAGTGAAACCGCATTTAATGCAATGCTACCCTATTTAAAAAGTGAATACGGCAACGCTTCAAGCCTATATTCGTTGGGCTCTTCGGCAAAATCTGCTATTGAAGAAGCCCGTAAAACCGTGGCTAAATGTTTAAACGCAACCCCCCGTGAAATTTATTTTACGGCAGGCGGCAGCGAATCGGACAACTGGGCAATTAAGGGTTATGCCAAAGCAATGCTTAAAAAAGGTAAAAATCACATAATTTCCAGCAAGTTTGAACACCATGCAGTGTTACACACCCTGAATGCTCTTGAAAAAGAAGGTTTCGAGGTTACTTTGCTTGATGTTCATTCTAACGGCTTGGTGCGCCCCGAAGAACTTAAAAACGCCATTAAAGAAACCACCGGTCTTGTTACCATTATGTATGCCAACAACGAAATAGGAACAATTCAACCTATTAAAGAAATTGGCAAAATTTGCAAAGAAAATAACATAGTTTTCCATACCGATGCCGTTCAGGCTGTTGGTAATGTTGAAATTAATGTTGCCGACAGTAATATTGATATGCTTTCTTTATCGGGGCATAAATTTCACGGGCCCAAAGGTGTTGGCGCATTATATGTGCGCAAAGGCATAGTTTTGCCGCCGTTAATTGATGGCGGCGCGCAAGAATTCGGCCGCAGAGCCGGTACCGAAAACACCGCCGGTATTGTTGGCATGGCGGCTGCCCTTTCGGAAGCCACAGCAACCATTGAAACACGCGCCAAAAAAAGCAAAGAAATTTGCAATTATATAATAGAAAATTGCCTTAAAATAGAACGTTCGCGCTTAAATGGCGACCGAGAAAACAGGTTGCCCGGCAATGTTAATATGTGCTTCGAGGGCATAGAGGGCGAATCACTTTTGCTTATGTTAGACGCCAAAGGCATTTGTGCTTCTTCGGGCTCGGCCTGCACTTCAGGTTCGCTTGACCCAAGCCACGTGCTTTTAAGCATTGGCCTACCGCACGAGGTAGCGCATGGCTCACTAAGGCTTTCTTTCAGCGACGAAAACACCCTTGACGATGCTAAATATATTTGCGAAGTTTTACCACCCATTGTTAAACGCTTAAGGGATATGTCGCCCTTATGGGATAGAATTAAAAACCAAGAAAATTAGGAGATATATATGTATACACAAAAGGTTATGGAACATTTTGAAAACCCGCAAAATGTTGGCGAGATAGCCGATGCTAACGGCATTGGCGAGGTTGGAAACGCCAAATGCGGCGATATTATGAAAATGTTTTTAAAAATTGAAAACGGAATTATAGTTGATGCTAAATTTAAAACATATGGTTGTGCTTCGGCCATTGCCACAAGTTCTATTGCCACCGAACTTATAAAAGGCCAACCTATCGAAAAGGCACTTGAACTTTCTAACAAGGCAGTTGTAGACGCTTTGGGCGGTCTGCCAACCCATAAAATTCACTGTTCTGTTTTGGCCGAGCAAGCCATTAAGGCTGCCCTTGCCGATTATTATACCCGCCAAGGTGTAGACCCTACCTTATTTGTAGGTGAAATCCACGAAGATTGCGACCATTGCACCTCTTGCGGTGAATAATTAACCGAAAGTCAGTTTGCAAAATCCTGACTATAAACAAAACTACGGAGGAATATTCAATAATGAATAAAACAAAAAACACCCGTTATATTGTAACGGGTGCTATTATTGCCGCTGCTTATGTTGTTTTAACCTTTATCAGCAATATTTTTGGCCTTGCGTTTGGGCCCATTCAACTGCGCATTTCCGAAGCGCTTTGCATTTTACCACTCTTTACCCCTGCCGCTATTCCGGGGTTAACCATTGGTTGTTTTATTTCTAACATATTGAGTTTTAATGTGTTAGATATGTTGTTTGGCACCTTAGCCACTTTAACAGCAGCGGTGCTCACGAGCGTTTTTAAAAACAAATTACTTTTTGGTATGCCTTTATTAAGCCTTTTGCCCCCTGTTTTAATTAACGCTTTGGTGGTTGGGCTTGAAATAACCTTGTTTATAGAACAACCCGCAGGCTTTTTTATAACGGCTATGCAGGTTGGCATTGGCCAATTTATTGTTTGCTTTTTACTTGGTATTCCTTTATATTTTGCGATTAAAAATAAAAGAAATATTTTTTAAATTCATTAATTGCCTTTTTATTTCATATATTTTTTTAGGAAACAAAAAATATATGATAATCGAAAGGCTTGTGAATTTATGAAAGATTTTTACCCCGAAGGCTTTACCAACGAAGGCCTAAATTTGAAAAATACTGTTTTAGATTTAAACACCCTGCAAGATGCTTATAAAAGTCAACAGGTTTTAGAAGCCAAGGCTTTTATGTGTGATTCTGCACATAATTTAATTGTAAATTTAAACGGTGTTAGGGGTATTATTCCCAGAGATGAGGGCGCTATTGGAATAAATGAAAATAAAGTGCGTGATATTGCGCTTATTTCACGGGTTGGAAAATCGGTTTGTTTTACGGTTAAAAGCCTTGAGACCGATTCATTTGGTAAACCCTATGCCATATTATCACGTAAAAATGCACAACTTTTGTGCCGCGAAAATTTTATTTCAAAGTTAACCCCAGGTGATATTATTAATGCCACCATTACCCACCTTGAAAGTTTTGGCGCCTTTTGCGATATTGGTTGCGGTTTAATAGCACTGCTGCCAATAGATTCAATTTCGGTTTCGCGCATTTCGCACCCGCGTGATAGGTTTAGCCCCGGCAACAATATTAAAGCCGTTGTAAAGCAAATTGCACCCGATGGTAAAATTACCCTAAGCCATAAAGAACTGCTGGGCACTTGGGAAGAAAACGCCCAAAAATTTGCAGCAGGTCAAACAGTTTCGGGGGTTATTCGCTCGGTGGAAAGTTACGGAGTGTTTGTAGAAATTACACCAAATTTAGCCGGTCTTGCCGAACCTAAAAACGATGTTTTTATTGGCCAAAAGGCCAGTGTATACATAAAAAGCATTATACCCGAAAAAATGAAGGTAAAGCTTATTATAATTGATAATTTTGACAGCGATTATTCCCCGCAAATAAATTATTTTTACAGCGGTAACCATATTAATTCTTGGTATTACTCTACCAAAGATTGTTTTAAACAAATATATACACTTTTTTAGGAGATGTTTAAATTGGCAGAACAAAGAAAATGCAACGAACAAAACTGCTCAGGGAATTGTGAAAACTGTGCTTCGGCAAAAAAACCGCAAAGCCTGTTAGAACCTTTTAACCAATTTAGCAGCGTTAAAAACGTTATTGGCATTGTAAGCGGCAAAGGCGGCGTTGGCAAAAGCCTTGTAACAGGCGGTTTAGCCATGCAGCTTAGCAAAATGGGTTATTCTGTTGGTATTTTAGATGCCGACATTACCGGTCCCTCGATTCCTAAAATGTTTGGCATAAAAGGCAGGGCCTTCCAAAACGAGATGGGCATTATTCCGGCCGAAACCGAAGGCAACATTAAAATAATGTCGGTTAATTTGTTATTAGAAAACTCTGAAGACCCTGTTGTTTGGCGTGGACCTGTTATTGCAGGAGCTGTTAAGCAATTTTGGTCGGATGTTTTTTGGGGCGACCTTGATTACCTGCTTATAGATTGCCCACCCGGCACAGGCGATGTACCGTTAACCATTTTCCAAAGCATTAAATTAAACGGAGTGGTTATTGTTACCTCCCCGCAAGATTTAGTTTCGTTAATAGTTAAAAAGGCTTATAATATGGCTAATATGATGAACATTCCCGTGCTTGGAATAGTGGAAAATATGAGTTATATTAAATGCCCCGACTGCAATAAAGAAATTCATATTTTTGGCAGCGGCAAAAGCGAAAGCATCGCCGATGAGTTAGGCACCCCACTGCTTGCTAAAATTCCCATGGACCACGATTTAGCCGTTGCGGCCGATAATGGTGCTTTTGAAAAACTAACGGTAAATTATTTTGAAAACGCCGCTAATTTAATTAAATAATTGCAATAAAAAAACATCGCATATGCGATGTTTTTTTGTTTTATAAACAGAAAAAAAGCGGCACTAAATGTGCCGCTAATAAAACGCTTAGCCGTTAACCTTATTTAAACGGGTAACCAACGCAGATTTTTTGTGAGCTGCAGTATTCTTATGAAGAATACCCTTAGTTGTAGCCTGGTCGATTTTTTTAACAGCGGCCTTTACTGCTTCTGCGGCGTTAGCATCTTTGCTCTCGATAGCAGCATCAGCCTTTTTAACTGCTGTTCTAAGAGCTGAACGATAAGCCTTATTACGCTGATAGTTTGCCTCGTTAACGAGAACACGCTTTTTTGCTGATTTAATATTCGGCATTGTCGCACCTCCTCAAAAATACTCAAGTAACAGTATAATACCACTTTCTAACAAAAAAATCAATAGTTTTTTAATAAAAATTTTAAAATAAGTTAAAAATAATATTGGGGGGATTTTTATGCTTTTTAGAACCGATTTAGCAATAGAGCGTGCAGAAATATCAAATTCCGGCAAACAGATTAAAAGTTTTAAAGAAACGCATGGCGAAATCACAATAAACCGAATTAAAATTGCTACCGAAGGTGAGGCGCAAAAACTGCAAAAACCAATTGGTAATTATATTACCATAGAGTTCCCTAACCTAATTAACAACGGTGGCGACTGCAGTTTAACCGAAAATTTATTGGCAAAAGAACTAACCAAATTGTTACCCGAAAACAAAAATTGCATTTTGGTGGTGGGGCTTGGCAACCCAAAAATAACATCAGATTCTTTGGGACCTATTACCGCTAATCGAATATTAGCAACGCGGCACATAAGCAAAGAATTAGCTAGGCAAATTAAATTAAGCGGACTTAAAAATGTTGCCGTCCTGTGCCCCGGCGTGTTGGGACAAACCGGCATTGAGGTTAGCGAAATACTTTTAGGAATTTCTAAAACCGTAAACCTTGATTGTATTATTGTTGTGGATGCGCTTTGTGCCGCCGAAACAAAAAGGCTTGGCTGCACAGTGCAATTATCCGACACCGGAATATCCCCAGGGTCTGGCATTGGTAACCACCGCAAAGAAATTAGTGCCATCAGCATGGGGGTGCCTGTAATAGCCATTGGCATTCCCACCGTAATATATGCTGCCACCATTGCAACCGACCTTACCGAATACACACCCGATTTTAACAACAAACTTACCGAACTTATAGTGGCGCCCAAAGACATTGACATTATTACCGAGCGTGCGGCAACCATAATAAGTAATGCTGTTAATATTGCCTTGCAACCTAAAATTGAACCCGAAATTTTAAAAGCTTTGGTATAAAAAAATTATGCAAACCATATATTTTAACAGTATTATTATGTTGTGGAGTGTATAATTTGAATTTTAGGGGACTTTTGGCTTTAATTGTTTGCATAATTGCTTCGGTTTATACCTCGGTTTACGGAGGGTATAAATATGTTAATTATTCCTTTAATCTTGCAAAAGTTAATGCTTCTACAACCCAAACATTATTAACAATAACCCAGCCACAAAAAACCACCACACCACCTGCCGAGGCACCTGCCCAACAAACCAACAACAATACACAAAACAGTAATTCACAAAACAACAATGTTATTACAGTTTCGGCCACGGGTACAGCTATTGGAAAAATTATAAGCGAATTTTTATCTCCATATGGCGCTAATACAAGTTATGGTAATGTTTTTATAAAAAACAGCACCTCTGCAAATATAGATATTGCGGCTTTGTTAAATAAAAATTTAGGTTATAAAATCAAAAAAAATTCTGACCCGCAGGTGCTTATAGTTCACACCCACACAACCGAAACCTATATTGCCCATTCTTCCGATTATTACACCGAAAATGACGAATCCCGAACACTTGATGAAAACAAAAACATGGTGCACATTGGAAATATATTTGAACAAAAACTAAGCAGTGCCGGAATTGCGGTTTTACACGACAAAACGGTGCACGACCATCCTTCTTACACCGGAAGTTATTCACGCTCTTATAACACCGTTACGGCCGATTTAAAGGCATACCCTTCGGTTAAGATTGTTATAGATATTCATAGGGACGCCCTTGCAAACGGTAACGATAAAATAAAACCCGTTGTTAATATTAACGGGCAAAACTCGGCGCAGGTAATGCTGGTTATGGGTTCGCAAACCGGCAGTATAAAAAATTTTCCTAACTGGCAAGAAAATCTAAGCCTTGCTGTTAAATATCAAAATAAAATGGAGGAGATGTATCCGGGGTTGGCACGTGCTTTAATGCTTAACGAAGGTAAATACAACCAGCACATAATGCCTGGCTCTATTTTGTTAGAGGTTGGGAGCGATGCTAACACCTTAACCGAGGCCGAAACCGCCGCACAATTTGCTGCCGAAGCGTTAATTTCTACCCTGGAGACTTTAAAATAATGAGTAATAAAAAATATTTTTTTCGTTCTTTTTTAATAAGTAGCATTATTCTTTTAAATCTTTTGTTATTAATAATGGGTTTTTGCACCGCCTATGAAAACATTCAAGAAATGAGCACCGGTAAATATAAGCCTGCAATAGAAATTAGTAGTAATTCTATTAGAATTTTTGATTTTGAAATAAAAAACGGAGAAACCAATTAATAGGTTTCTCCGTTTTTTTATTAAATTTTAAATAACAAATCGGCATATGATGGGAACGGCCATTTGCGTTTATCGGTTATAAGCTCGGCCTCGTCAACCGGTTTGCGCAGCTCGGCCATTAATGGTAAAACATTGTTTTTATAGGCCAAGGCTTCGTCTAAATAATGCATTTTTTTATTGGGTATTACTTCTTCTAATTTTTTGCTTAATGCATGCATTTTAATAACGCAATTATTAAGTGTTTTTATTGTTTCCTTTTCTACAGAGCAATCAATGCCCTTAACAGCGGATTTTTTATTAACCACAGTTTTGCTAAGCTTGTTAATATGCCAAGTAACAGCCGGTATAATGCTTTTACGCACCATATCAATAAGTGTTACGGCCTCAATATGTACAGTTTTGCTGTAGTTTTCAAGGTTGATTTCTTTGCGGCACTCAAGCTCGGCCTCATTGAAAACGCCATTCCTTGCAAAAAGTTCAATATTCTTTTTGTCGGTTAAATGAACAACGGCATCAACTGTTGTGGGATAATTTGTAAGACCGCGTTTTTTAGATTCGATAACCCAATCTTCCGCATAACCATCGCCGTTGAAAATAATGCGTTTATGGTTAAGATATGTTTCTTTAATAATACAGTTAACCTCGGCAATAAAATCTTCGGCTACTTCAAGGCGGTCGGCATAACCTTTCAGAACATCGGCCACAACGGTATTAATTACGGTGTTGGGGCCCGAAACCGAAAGCGAAGAACCGCACATTCTAAACTCAAATTTGTTGCCTGTAAATGCAAATGGAGAGGTACGATTGCGGTCGGTATTATCTTTTGGTATATTGGGCAGTGTTTTAGCGCCAATTTTCATAACGCCGGCATCGTGTTTAACAAAGGGCTTGTCCCCTGCTATTGATTCTAAAACATTGGTTAGTTCGTCGCCCAAGAAAATAGAAACAATGGCGGGCGGAGCCTCACTTGAGCCTAAGCGGTGGTCGTTACCTGCAGAAGCCACCGTAATTCTGAGTAAATCTTGATGTTCGTCTATTGCCTTAATAACGGCCGACAAGAAAATTAAAAACTGTGCGTTATCTTCGGGGGTTTTACCGGGGTCTAACAAGTTAATGCCGGTGTCGGTTCCTATTGCCCAGTTATTGTGCTTGCCGCTGCCCGAAACCGAACTAAATGGTTTTTCGTGCAACAGACAAACAAGGCCGTGGCGTTCGGCAACCTTTTTCATAACCTCCATTGTTAATTGGTTATGGTCGGCCGCAATGTTGGTTGTGGTGTAAATTGGGGCAAGCTCGTGCTGTGCGGGAGCAACCTCGTTGTGTTTTGTCTTGGCATAAATGCCTAATTTCCAAAGTTCTTCGTCCAATTCTTTCATAAAGGCCGAAATTCTTGGCTTTATAACGCCATAATAATGGTCGTCCAGCTCTTGACCTTTAGGCGAACGGGCGCCTATTAAGGTTCGGCCGCAAAAAACAAGGTCGGGGCGTTTGTCGAACAATTCTTTGTCAATTAAAAAATATTCTTGTTCGGGGCCCACGGTTGTGGTTATATATTTTACAGTGTCGTTGCCAAATAGTTTTACAATGCGCTTTGCTTGTGAACTTATGGCATCCATTGAACGAAGAAGCGGTGTTTTTTTGTCGAGCGCTTCGCCGCCGTAAGAACAAAAGGCCGTGGGAATGCAAAGGGTTGAATCCTTCACAAAGGCATAAGAAGTGGAATCCCACACGGTGTAACCACGGGCTTCAAATGTGGCCCTTAAACCGCCAGATGGGAACGATGAAGCATCGCTTTCGCCCTTAATTAATTCCTTGCCCGAAAACTCCATTATTACCTTGCCTTTTCCGGTTGGGGTAATAAAACTATCGTGTTTTTCGGCTGTTATGCCCGTTAGGGGTTGGAACCAGTGTGTAAAGTGGGTAGCACCACGCTCTACGGCCCAATCTTTCATAGCATTTGCTACATCATTGGCAATGCTTATATCTAAACTTTTGCCTTCGCGTATTGTTTTTTTAAGAGCTTTATATGTATCTTCAGGTAGGCGGGCTTTCATTTCGCCATCGTTAAAAACTGCACTACCGAAAATTTCGGGTATATTATTCATACCTTTCCTCCAAAAACAAAATAATAACATAATTAGAGTATAACCTTTTTGCATATGAAAAGTCAACACCATTAAAATAAAACTTTTTAAAATATACCAATTTGGTTAAAACTTAATAAAATTAAGCAAAATTTAAATTTACTTAATTTTATTATTGTTAAACTTACATACAATATGTTTGTAAACCGTTTTTATTTAATTTGCAAATATAACATTCCCCAGTGAACTATTAATTACATTAGGTATAAAGTATCCGTTTGGAAAGCTTAAATCGGTTTGCGAGTTATTAATTAAAAACAACAAATCGTTGTGGGTGAAAACTGCATCTTTAATATTATTTAAAATTTGCTTCGTAATTTGTTTTTTAAACATTTGGTCGTTTGTTTTGCTTAACATTTCAGCAACCTGAACCCCACTGTAATTCAAAATCCCCTCTTGCTCGGTTTTCATTTTAACACCGCCAAAACGGTCAATTAAATCGGCCAGTGTAAAATAAGGAACGGAAAGTTCCGCCTGAACATTATAACCATAATTTAAAACATCTTCTTGTGTGGCATTGTTTTTTAATAAAAGAACGGTGGTTTGATTATTTTTAGCATCAAAATAGAAATATTGGCTTCCGCCTCCCTCAAATTTTAATAAAACTCCGCAATTATTAACTGTGGTTGAGTCTTCATAAGGTATATTTTCTAAAGTTGAATCAACATCACTTTTTAAATTTATGCCCACCATTGCCGTAAAAATTAAGATTAAAACAGCGCTTAATATAACACAAACAAAAAACACCTTAAAATAAATTGAAGCCTGTGTTTTCATAATTATTAACCCCCTAAAAAGTTACTTTAATAATTATGGTCAACACAAGCCTCTTTTATTCTTTATTTTTTAATATTTTTATTTGCTTTGATAGCCAACTGCAGGGGCATCTTCGGGGTACCAACCTGAGAATCCCATTTCGGGCAGGGCATCAATTTCTGCCATATCTTCTGGGGAAATCTCAAATCCGAACACGTCCATATTATCGGCAATTCTTTCGGGATTTGTAGATTTAGGCAGCGGAACAACCCCATGTTGCAAGGCATAACGAATACAGATTTTAGCAGGGGTTACGTTGTATTTTTCTGCAAATTTTGCCATAGCCTCACTTTTAAGAACGGTGCCGTGGCCAAGCGGACTCCAACCCTGCACCAAAATACCGTTTTCTTGGCAGTATTTAACAGTATCTAACTGGGTGTAACCTGGGTGGAATTCAAGCTGATTAACCATAACCGGAACCTTAGCGTATTTTGCAAGGGCAACAAGGTGTTTTTCTTCAAAATTAGATACACCCAAAGCTCGTATTTTTCCATCGTTATAGGCTTTTTCAAAGGCGCGCCATGTTTCTGCATTAATCTCGGCCCATTCAGGAGTTGTTTTTTCAACATACGGCCAATGAATTAAATATAAATCAAGGTAATCTGTGTCAAGTTTTTTAAGTGAAGCATCAATTGCGGCCAAGGTTACTTCGTAACCCCTTTCGGTAATTAAATATTTTGTGGTAAGAAAAATATCTTCCCTTTTAACGCCCGACTCTTTAATTCCTTGACCAACTGCAACCTCGTTGCCATAGGCAGCGGCAGTATCAATATGGCGGTAGCCTGCCTTTAAGGCGCATTTTACACATTCTTTGGCAATATCGTTTGGGGTTTCCCAAGTGCCGTAGCCAACACAAGGCATTTGCACACCGTTTGCCAGTTTAATAGTATCGGTAACACTTTTCATTACATGTTTGCTCCTTTAAAACTAAAAATATTACCTAATTATTTTACCATAATTTTCTGTGCTTTTCAATGGCAAGAAAAAATTTTGGTTATTTGAAGACATATTTTAAATATAAAACACCCTTTATAATTAAAAGCACAAATAATATGATTGATGAATAAACTTGCCTTGTTAAAATTAAAAATAAAACCGTTAGCGCACCAAGCACCATAGAAACCCAAAACACTACATTTTCGCAACGGTGAATGTTTAACTGTGTTAGCATAATTTTTAAAAGCCCAACCAAAGCAAGCGCTAAAAAAGCAACCCAATATGCAACGCCAAAGCTTGATGTTAGTGTGAATTTAAACAGATTTACAGAATAAACGTTTTGCTGAACCGCGTTTGGATAAAGCGGTAATATAATTAATAACAATGTAAACAAATCTAAAACACCGAAAATTAAACTGCATATTTTTTGAATGTTTTGCTTGTTCTCTTTTACAGCAATGGACAATATTTTCTCACTTGATAGCAGTTCATCTATTGAAACCGAAAAGAAATTTGCTATTTCTTTTATTGAATCAATGCCGGGGTACCCCCTGCCCGATTCCCATTTTGATACAGCTGTTCTTGACACAAACAGATTTTGTGCCAATTCTTCTTGAGTAATACCTTTATTTTTCCTTAAATTTTGAAGTTTTTCCCCAAATTCCAAGGTTTAACCCCCTTTTTGCATATTATTAAAATAAAACCTTTGTAAATATTAAATAGTCCTGCGCTTATTATAACAGAGCCTAAAATATCGGTAAACCAATGCACGCCGGCAATAAGCCTTGCAACCACCATAAATATTGTAAAAACAACTGTTAATAAATTTATAGTTTTTCTTGCTTTTTTGTTTTTGCTTCTGCTGTTAATTTGTTGAGTAAGTGTTGGCATTACACCCAAAACCAACAACGTGGTCGAAGAAGGATAAGATGCTTCTAAAAAACCGTTTATAAGTATTGGCCTGTAATTTATTGGTATTGTTTCAAACACAACATAAAGGGTGGCCAAAACAATATAATATAAGCCTAAAACCAAAATATCGGCATCTACCTTTAAAAGATTTTTGCGAATAATGAGTTGAACAACCCCTAAAACACCAAAAATAGCCACCACAAATAATGGCACCAGTCCTAACCAATCGGTAATAGTGTAAAGCGTCATATTAACACCAACCAGATTGTGAACCTTGCAATTAAAGGTTGAAAACCCAATATTAGTTCCATTTGCACCAAGCGGTTTTACATCAATAATCTGCACAAGCCAAGTGAAAATTACAAAAGCAGCAACAAGCACCGCCCCTAAAAATATCCTTTTTCCCCCTAATTCTTTCATTTTTTGTCCTCCTAAAATTCAACTTGCCTTTCGGCAGTTTTATTTTATAAAATAACACAAAAAATAAAAGAACTGTTTTTTCACATTGGCGACACCATTCGTAACATTACATTTTAAAACCTCTGTCGTTAGCGTGGCAGAGCAATACAATATAATAAACCCCATTCACCTTTGGTGTATGGGGTATTGTTAAGAGCACCGATTTAGATATCAAATATTATTTTTTTAAAACTTTTTTGCACCAGGTGCGTTTATTGCATTTTGGGCACTTTAAGTATCTTGTTGTTCCCATGTGCATTGCATTAAGAGCCTGAGAATAGGTAGGCACTATTTCGTATCCGCAATTTTTGCACTTGTAAGCGCCAACGCTAACCTCAAGTTTTAATGCATAAAAACATGGTATTAAAAACAAAATACAAAGCGCAAGAATTGCAACGAGCATCCAAGGACCCTCGGGCACAAAAAATGCTACAACAGCAAGACCACCAATTAAACCAATTATACTTACCGTCATAATTGTCCACATTGCTGTCCATATTGTTTTATTTTTCTTTTCCAATTCTTTTGCCATATCTAAAAGAAGTTGTTCGTTTTTTTGATTATTGTTTTCCATATCTATTTTCTCCCCGCTTAACAATTCGTTTACACTAATACCCAGAATATCACAGATTTCCAGCATTATTGAGGTGTCAGGCATTGCAATACCGCGTTCCCATTTTGAAATTGCTTTATCGGTAATGCCTAATTTTTCTGCCAACTGCAGTTGTGTTAAGTTTGCCTTTTTTCTGCATTCAGCAATAAATTTTCCAATTTTAATTTGGTTCATAAGCTGCCTCCTTTCATATTCATTATAGATAATCTAAACAAAAAAATACACATACCATTGGTTTAGTGGGAAGAAGTTAACACATGGCAAGGTGAAAACTAAACTTTAAATGCTTATTTTTAAATTAATTATATCATAAATTCTTAAAATTTTACACATATAGTTATATTATATATTTCATTTTAAAATTAACTTTTGATTTAAATGTATTTATATTTTTTGTTAAAATAAATAAAAAATCCAGAAGCCATAATGGTTCCTGGATTTATTGTTCCTTTATTTAGTTATTTTAATATTTTTAAAGTTTTACCCAAAATAAACTGTTTAATAAATATAAAATTATTATTGTTTAATCATATCAATTAACTCGCGAAGGGCGGGTTCAAATTTTGCTCCATACCAATGGTCTGCATCGCCTTGTGTATTAACAATACATTTCACAGTATAATCTGCGGCGATTTTTGCTGCATCATAAACACTTTTATCATTTAATAAAGCACCCACAAAAGCAGAAGCATAAATATCCCCTGTTCCATGACATCCGTTTGAAATCTTATTGTGTTCATAATAATCAAAATTTCCGTTTTCAAAAATTACTACGCCGGTTTTTTGCGGGTCATAACTAACTCCGGTTAACACAACTGTTTTAACCCCCAACGCCGCAAGCTTCTGAACAAGACATTTAATGTAGCTTTCGTCATAAATCTCTTTGTATTCTTCACCTGTAAGAAAGCAGGCTTCGGTTATATTAGGCACTAAAATATCGGCCTCGCCGCACAGAATCTTCATAGCTTCTACATAATCTTGATTAAATATAGAATAAAGTTGTCCATTATCTGCCATTGCAGGGTCAACTATGCGCACACAATTATCTGTTCCCATTGTCTTCAAAATATTTCTAACATATCCAACCTGCTTTATGCTGCCCAAATATCCTGTATAAATAGCCTCAAACTTAATATTTTCCTTTTGCCAATGTGCTTGGATTGCGGGCATATCATCTGTTAAATCACGAAAAGTAAATCCGCTGAAACCTGCTGTATGGGTGGATAAAACAGCCGACGGAAGAATACAGGTTTCGAGCCCGCAGGCTGAAAGAATAGGTAGCGCAACCGTTAGTGAACATTGGCCTACACAAGATATATCCTGAATCGTTAAAATTTTTTTATAAGACATTTTCATAACCCCTTGAAATTTGATGAAAGTATTATATAATAAAATTGTAGACATTAAAATAAACAGATTCGAGGAAAATAATATATACAGATGAAGTACATAATTGATAAGGAAAAACGACCTATATATTTACAACTATACTACCAAATAAAAGATGATATTGTAAATGAGATTATAACTTATAATAGCAAATTACCCTCCATTCGCACTCTTGCCCAAGACCTAGGTGTCAGCACCATAACGGTAGTACATACCTATGATTTGCTATGCGATGAAGGATATATAGAATCTCGAGAACGTAGCGGATTTGTTGTGTGTTTTCGAAAAAAAGACGGTTTTGCTGCCACTGCAAATCTTATTCAAAAATATCATACTCCCTACCCCTCAGACCAAAGTAATCCGGAATTTTCATTTTCTGTATTAAGCAAAACTATGCGCAAGGTGTTAACCGAACACGGCGATTTATTGCTTGAAAAATCTCCAAACCTTGGTTGCTCGGAACTTCGTGAAGCAATTAAAAACTACCTTAAACGAAACCGTGGCATTACAATTAATGTTGACCAAATTGTTATAGGTTCGGGTTCTGAATATCTGTATGGGCTTATTGTTGAACTTCTTGGAAGAAACCGTATATTCGCAATCGAGTCTCCGTCTTATAAAAAAATAGAACAGGTATATCTGGCAACAGAAATTCATTATGAGTTACTCCCGCTAACCCATACAGGTATTGACAGCAAATCCCTTACTAAGACAAAGGCAAATGTTCTTCACACTACTCCATACAGAAGTTATCCCAGCGGGGTTACTGCAACAGCTTCAAAACGGCACGAATATGTTCGTTGGGCAAACAACGGAAACCGATATATTATAGAAGATGATTTTGAATCTGAATTTTCTGTTTCCACAAAACCAACCGAAACACTTTTTGCGCTTTCTAACCAAGATAACGTTATTTATCTTAACACATTTTCACAAACAATTTCACCTTCTTTCCGTGTTGGATATATGGTTCTTCCAAAACATCTTGTTAATGTATACCAAGAAAAACTCGGTTTTTATTCTTGTACGGTTCCAACCTTTATACAATACGTTCTTACCGAACTTATAAATAATGGCGATTTTGAACGCCACATAAATCGTGTTAGAAGAAAAATGCGCAAAGAATTGCATAATGCAAACTAATCACAAAATTCGCCTTAATATCTGTTTAATAGGTTTAAAATTTGTTTTAAGTATAACAAGAAAAATCCTCACTCACCAAACGGTGAATGAGGATTTTTTAGCAAGTTGCACCGATTTAGATATACGTCCTTTCGCAATGGCTTTAATACTTTTTCTTTAAAATAAAGAACGATACCCAAAACAGCACGAGCATCAAACATACAGCGCCACTCGAAGCCATACACAGCAAATCTTGGTTCAAAAGTTTAAACACGATAGTGCTCAGGGCGCAGATGATAATAAACAGGTAACCCGCCCAAGCCCAGGCTTTGTTGCGAATAAAGTGAAACCGTTCATCAGTTTCGGCAACTTTTC
>JAFSIN010000068.1 GCA_017439765.1 Clostridia bacterium
AATTGTTTTTGGAGTTGTTTTTGTTCTGATTTTAATAGAGGCAGTTTTCAATATTTTTGGATTGTGGACTGCTTGGAATCTGTTTGGTTTTCTTATAGGTTTACTCTTGTTACCCATTCTAAATATTTTTGCTCTAATATCAGCTGTTGGATCGATAATAACATTTTATAGTTATAAAAAAACTAATGACAATGTTTCGTTTAGAAAGATTGGGTTATTACCAATAATATTTTTCACTTTAGGATTATTTCTCACAATTATAGCGCACATATTTGTTTTTACTTGGGGATTCGGAATTTTATATCAATAATCTAGGTTTTCAGGCACATTTCATTCGTGTCACTAAGTTCAAAACACCCAGAAAAAGAAAGACACGCGAGAGCGTGTCTTTTCTTTTTTAACTAAGTGTGCCTTGCGGCACGATAAGCACACCTTCGGTGTGTGAAGTTTGCTTCGCAAGTGAAGTGCCTGCGGGCGTGAGTGGCACACTTAACTTCACTTTGTGCGATAGCACAAAACTTCACTATGCCAACGGCATAACTTCACATCGGCTTTGCCGATGCTTCGCTCAAACCCTTGCACCTCCGACGCTTTTATGCTATAATACACCCAAGGTGGTGATTTTATGATGAGAATGTTTTGTGTTCTGTTTTGTTTTTGCTTTTTATTGGTTGGTTGTGGAAACGAAAAAACGGATAAGAACGTTATCGAAATCAACGAAAAAATTTTAAATAAAAATTTTGAATTTTACAGTACCGAATATAAAACAACAATGATGGTTACTGAATATTTGGAATTATTAGAGGATACATTCCAAAATGATAGTTCTTATTATATACACGAATACGCCCTCTTTGATTTGGATTTTGATGGAAATAATGAGTTGATCTACCATTTGGGAACTGGCGAAGATAAGTATTTTGGTACTGTTGTTTTTCACGCTATTGGAAATACAATATATAGTTACGATTTTTCGTGGAGAGGATTTGGAGTTTTAAAAACAGATGGAACGGTACCGTATTCATTGAGTGGTTTTGATGCCGGCTTTAGAATGTTATCCTTTACGAAAGACGGCTATACTAATAAAAAATCCACCTATTCTGAGTCCGTTATGGGCGACCGCGAAATTATAAATATTAATTATTATGTAAACAATGAGCAAGTTACCAAAGAAGAATTTGACAATGCATATGAAAAGCACAATAAAATAGATGATGTTAAATTTGAGGAAGTTTATTTGGATAAGGATTCTTTTAAATAATTAAAAGTCATATCTTTGAAGAAAGAAGACAAATAAAAAGAAAATCCTCGGTTTTCAGGCATATTTCATTCGTGTCATTAAGTTCAAAACACCCAAGAATCAAAGGACTACATGAGTAGTCCTTTTTTGTTTGTGTGAATATAATTAAAAAATCACATTTAAAATATACCCCCCTATTGACAATATACCCCCATAGGGTATATAGTATATTCGGAGGTTGATTATGGATAATAATTGTTGCAGCAAAAAAACTGAAAGAAGCTCCGAAGAAAAAAAGCTGATAATTAGCAGACTCAATAGAATTGGGGGGCAAATTAACGGAATAAAAAATATGGTAGAAAAGGATGCTTATTGTAACGATGTATTGATACAATTGTCTGCCGTTGCAAATTCTATTAAAAGCCTTTCTTCCCACATTTTAGAAAACCATTTGTATATTTGTGTAACCAAAGATTTAGAAAATGGCGATTTTGAAACTATTGATGAACTAATTAGCTTATTTAAAAGATTTAATAAATAGGAGGTGAGAATATGGATAAAATTGTAAGATGCGAAAAATGTGGCGCAATGGTTAATGTTTTAATCGAATGCACCTGTGAAAATTGCGGCATTAAATGCTGTGGCGAAGTTATGAAAGAAATTTCGGCAGAAGAAGCAAAAAAATATTTAGAAAATAAATAATTTGTTATAAATATGAAAAAGCCCCTTAAACTATTGTTTAGGGGGCTTTTTTAAATCAGTTTTAGTTATTGATAAAATTATATTATTATGTTATAATCTTACTTAAGAGTTTTATATTTGTTGGAGAAAAGCAAATGAAAACATTATTTAATAAACTTTCTTCAGCCAGAATTATAATGTTAGGTTTTTTGGCAGTTATATTAACTGGAACTGCTTTGTTATGCCTGCCTATTAGCTCTGTTAATGGCGAGCCAGCTTCCTTCACAACTGCTTTATTTACTGCAACAACAGCTACCTGTGTAACAGGGTTGGTGGTTGTTCCAACAGTTTCTTGGAGTATTTTTGGCCAGGCTGTTATTTTGCTGCTTATTCAAATTGGCGGTTTGGGCATTGTAACCATAATGTCGGGAGCTTTTATTTTGCTTAACAAAAAAATAAGTTTTGGCAACCGTATTTTAATGCAAGAAGCATTTAACCTTAACACCTTATCGGGTTTGGTTAGGTTCACTAAAAAGGTTTTGGTGGGCACTTTAATTATTGAATCTATTGGCGCCTGTTTTTATATGTTTGTGTTTGTGCCGCAGTTTGGCCTTAAAGGAGTTTGGATTTCGGTTTTTAATGCGGTTTCGGCTTTTTGCAACGCAGGCATAGACATTATTGGAACAAATAGCCTTTATGATTATGCGTTAAACCCACTAGTTAACATTGTTACAATGGCCTTAATTATACTTGGTGGCATTGGCTTTATTGTTTGGTGGGATATTATTGGTGTATCAAAAATTAAAATCACATCGAAAACAAAGTTTTGGCAAAGTTTAACTTTGCATAGCAAAATTGTAATTGTTTCAACCATTGTTTTAATTTTAGGCGGAGCCGCTTGTATTTTTATTTTTGAATATAATAATCCTGCCACATTTGCTGATATGAATGTTGGCCAAAAAATAATGGCATCACTTTTTCAGTCAGTAACCACAAGAACGGCCGGTTTTGCCACCGTTCCGCAAGAAAACTTAACCAATCCTTCGGCAATTTTATCAATGATATTAATGTTTATTGGCGGCTCGCCTGTGGGAACAGCAGGTGGCATAAAAACCGTTACGTTTGTTGTTTTATTGTTGTCAACTGTTTCGGTAATAAAGGGTAAAAATTATGTTTCGGTGTTTAACAGATGTATAAGTGAATCAACCGTTAATAAATGCTCGGCCATAGTGTTTATTTCTTTAACAATTACGTTGGTTTCAATAATCTTATTATCAATAACCACTAATAAAGAATTTATAGATTTAGCCTATGAAATTGTGAGCGCCACAGGCACTGTTGGGTTGTCGCGCAATTTAACCTCAACATTAAACAGTGTGGGAAGGTATATTGTTATATTTACTATGTATTTTGGCAGAATTGGGCCGATTTCTATGGCGGTATCTTTAAATACAAAAAAACTCAATCAAAATATTATTAAAAATCCAACCGAAGAAATAAGTGTAGGGTAGGGAGAATTTAAATGAACAAATCTTATGCAGTTTTTGGATTAGGCAGATATGGCTTAACCGTGGTAAAAGAATTAATTAAAAACGGCGCCGATGTTTTGGCTGTTGATATTAATGAGTCGGTTATTGAAAACGCAAAAAGCAGTGTTCCTATTTGCAAATGTGCCGATGTTACCAACAAAGAGGTTTTAGTGCAGTTGGGAATAGCTAATATTGATACTGTTGTAATTGCAATGGCAAGCCATTTAGAAGAAAGTATTATGACCACAATGCTTTGCAAAGAAATGGGCGTTAAAAAAGTTATTGTTAAAAGTGCAACAGAATTTAACAAAAAAATATTATTAAAAGTTGGAGCCGACAAGGTTGTAATCCCCGAGTATGAATCGGGTATTCGCATGGCAAAAGAAATTTTACATTCGGGATTTGTGGATGTTGTAGATATTTCTAACAAAATTTCTATGTTAGAAATCGAGGTTCAAGATGAATGGGTTGGCAAAACCCTAATGGAGCTTGACCTTAGAAAAAAACATTCTTTTAATGTGGTTGCCATTAAAATTAAAGAAGAGGTTGTAACTTTTATTGACCCTTCTATGCCGCTGCAAAAAGATATGGTTTTGTTGGTTATTGCCGATGTTTCTAAAATTAAAAAATGGAATAAGTAGGTGGTAAATACATGAAAATTACACTTAACCCCGACAAAGAGGTTGTAAAATTGATTAAAGAGGGCCTTAAACGCACAGGCGGTTATTGCCCCTGTGTTTTACAACAAACCGAGGATACTAAATGTATGTGCAAACAGTTTAAAGAGCAGGTGGCCGACCCCGATTTTGAAGGTTTTTGCCATTGTATGCTTTATTATAAATCAAAAGATTAGGAGCACGCCAAAATGAAAGAAATAACCTTAACAAAAGAAAATTTCGAAACCGAGGTTTTAAATTCTCAAAAACCGGTGCTAATTGATTTTTGGGCAACTTGGTGCGGCCCTTGCAGAATGATTGCGCCAATTATTGAAGAAATCGCCAACGAAAACGATGAAATTAAGGTGTGCAAGGTTAATGTGGATGATGAGCCAGAGCTGGCCGCAGCATTTAATGTTACAAGTATACCAATGCTTGCCGTTGTAAAGAATGGCGAAATTACCAATACAGCAGTGGGTTATATGCCAAAAGAAAAAATATTAAATCTTATATAAAAGGAAAGATGTGATTTTATGAAAACAATTTTATTCCAAGGTGATTCAATTACCGACGCAGGCAGAGACAGGGAAGATAACTCTTATTTAGGCTGCGGTTATGCCCGATTAGTAGAATCTGTTTTGGGTTACGAAGAACCAAACAAATACGATTTTCAAAACAGAGGCATTAGCGGCAACCGAATTTTAGAGGTTTATTCCCGAATAATTATGGATATTTTAAACATTAAACCCGATTATATGAGTATTTTAATTGGGGTAAATGATGTTTGGCACGGTATTGATTGGCAAAACGGCACAGGTGTAAAACGTTTTGAAAAGGTATATGATATGCTGCTTACCGAACTAAAAGAAGAATTACCTGAATTAAAAATTATGATTTTAGAGCCTTTTGTTTTAAAAGGCCCCGCCACCGATAACCGCGAAGACCAACCAAACCGTTGGGAAGCCTTTAGCAGCGGTGTTTATGAAATGGCAAGAATTTCTAAAAAATTGGCCCAAAAACATAACCTAAAGTTTGTTGAATTACAAAACAAATTCGACGAAGCAACAAAATTAGCCCCACCTACATATTGGATACAAGACGGTGTGCATCCATCTGCCAAAGGCCACGAACTTATTAAAAGGGAATGGCTTAAAGCCTTTAACGAAATCAAATAATTTAAACACCCTAATACTTTGATATTAGGGTGTTTTTTAATTGTTGCCTTTTATAAAATACAATGTTATAATTAATTTAATCAAAGCCGAAAGGAATAAAACAATGAAACTTAATAAAAAGAACACCATTTTAATTGGATTTGCCTTTTTATCTATTTGTGCATTTTGGCAGATGTATGATGGTCTTATTCCAAAAATTTTAAAAGAAACCTTTGCTTTGCCCGAATCGGTTTCGGGGTACATAATGGCGGCCGATAATGTTTTGGCCTTGTTTTTACTGCCAATTTTTGGCGGATTATCTGACCGTTCAAAAAGCAAACTTGGCAGGCGCCGCCCCTATATTTTGGTGGGAACCATAGCGGCTGTTTCGTTTATGATGCTGTTACCTGTTTTAGATAACAGTTATTTTGCCGTACCTGCCACCGCCAAACTAATAGCTTTTATTATAGTGCTCGGGTTAGTTCTTGTTGCCATGGGTATTTACCGCAGCCCTGCCGTTGCCCTTATGCCCGATGTTACCCCAAAACCGCTCAGAAGCAAAGGAAACGCCGTTATAAACTTAATGGGCGCAATTGGTGGAATTTTATATTTAGTTGTAACCAGTGTTTTATATAGCGAGTCTAAAACTGCAGGTTTAACACACATTAACTACCTGCCGTTATTTATAATAGTGGGCGCAGTAATGTTGGTTGCATTGTTAATTTTAATGTTCTTTGTTAACGAACCAAAACTTGCAGCCGAACAATTAGAATACGAGGCTGCACACCCCGAACAAGAACTTACGGTTGCCGTTAATGATGAAAAGGCCATAATGCCCAAAGCTGTTAAAAAAAGTCTGATATTTATGCTATTTTCAATTGCGTTGTGGTTTATTGGTTATAACGGAATAACAACCTGGTTTACAACATATGCCAAAGCCGTGTGGGATATGGACATTGGCGCTGCCTCTACCTGCCTTACAATTGCCACCGCAGGCGCTATAGTAAGTTATATTCCGGTTGGCTCTCTAGCCAGTAAAATCGGCCGCAAAAAAACCATTAAAGCCGGAGTTTTGTTATTAGCACTTTGCTTTGCCGGCGGATTCGCTTTTACTATTTTATTTAATTCTTTTAACCCGTTGCTTTACATATTGTTTGCGCTTGTCGGTGTTGCTTGGGCGGCAATAAATGTTAATAGTTTGCCCATGGTGGTCGAAATGTGCTCGGGCAGTAATATTGGTAAATTTACAGGCCTTTATTATACCTTTAGCATGGCAGCACAAATTGTAACACCAATAGCGGCAGGTTATTTAATAGAGAATATAGATTATAAAGTCTTATTCTTATATTCAGCGGTATTTGTAATGCTTTCGTTTGTTACTATGTGCTTTGTGAAGCATGGCGACAACAAGCCCGAAGTTAATAAAGATTTATTGGAAAACTTTAATTTTGAAGATTAAATGTAATTTATTTTGTGTTCGCAAAAGGATTAGGATTTTTAAATGAAATTATCGGTAGAAACCTGTTCGTTAAGAAATAAATATAACGATATTACCGCCCTTAAACTAATTAAACAAGCGGGCTTTGATGCATTTGATTATTCATTTTATTGGTGCAACGATAATAACAATATGTTAGGCTCCGATTATTTGCAAAAAGCCCAAGAAATTAAAGAATTAAGCCAGAATTTAGGCCTTGAATGTAAGCTTGCCCATGCACCTGTTAGTTTTAAATATGGCAATAAAAACAATATTTCTGACCCGGAGTTTTTAAAAATTGTGCGGTCAATTGAGTTTGCTTCGATAATTGGGGCAAAAAATATTGTGGTGCACGCCATTACCAGAGACCTGCCAAACCATATAAATTTATATCAATATAACCACAATTTTTACCAAAGCCTTATACCATACGCTAATAGGTTTAATGTAAATATTTTGGTTGAAAATTTGTTTAATATAAACGGCAGTAAAAATATACCGGTTTTAAGTGAGCCGGGGGAGCTTACAAATTTTATTAAATCTTTAAATTCGGGCTGGGTAAAAATTTGTTTAGATATTGGCCACCTTGCTGTTACAGGGCTTGAGCCCGCAGATGTTATTAAGGGCCTTAACAATAATTTGTTGGCCGCCTTACATATGCATGATAATAACGGAATAACCGACCAACATTTATTGCCTTATATGGGTAAAATAGATTGGGATAGTGTTGCAAAAGCATTAAGCGATATTGATTATAACGGTGATATTACACTTGAACTAACGGGTTATTTGCCCAAAATTAGCGACGATTTAATAAATCCTGCCTTAAAATTGGCCGAGCAAATTGGCAGAAAAATAATTAAAAAAATAAAAAATTAAAGCCCTACTTTTAAGTAGGGCTTTAATTTATTTTTTAAATAGTTTTTTAATTTTTTTATTGTTTTCTTTAATGTTTCCAAAATAAAACGAAATGGCAAAGCCAAAAATTATTAATACAACGGCCATAATTGCAGATTTCAGCGAAACAATAACGCAGCTTTGGTTTAATACACTTGGAATAACGGTTAAAAACAAACCGAAAATTATTGAAAAAGTCGCGGTATAAAAATTTTTAATAAGTTTATTCATAATAAACGAAATTAACAATGCGCCAATTATTAACCCCACACCCGCAGGAATTAAAATTGTTAACACCTTTAAATCAAAATCGGCTAAACGAGAAAGTGATTTATAAAACAAATCATATAACCCTAAGGCCGATAATATTGCGGCGCTGTCCACCCCGGGTATAATGAAGGAACCTGCAACCGAAATTCCCATTAAAACCGACTGTAACAGGTTTGGGTTGGTAACATCGGGGAAGGAAAATACATTCCCGTAAAATATAAATAAACCTATTAAAAATGCACAGGCAATATTAATATAATATTTTGGGTGAAAACCTTCTTTTTTAAGTTCTTTATAAAACAAAGGAACTGTGCCAATTATTAAGCCTAAAAACAAATATCTTGTGGCAAATTCGGCACGGGTCATCATAAAATCTACAATTTTGCTAAAAAGCAATGCACCAATACCAAAGCCTAAAAATAATGGCACTAAAAACAAAATATTTTTTTTGAAATTTTTAAAAAGCGTGCCAATGGCATTAACGGTTTTTTGGTAAAGCCCAAAAATAACCAATAATACGCTGCCGCTAAGGCCTGGGGCAATGCCACCAATCCCGACAACAATGCCCTTTAAAAAGTTACTTAATGTTTTCATATTTTCACCTTTAATTAAATTTTAAACATTTTTGTTTCGCCCTTTTTAATGTTAAAGGTAACGCTGTTTGTGTCTTTGCCGTAATATTTTTCTTCATAAACCTCAAACAAAGAGCATTTTTTTGGTAAATTAATTGTAACGCTGCCACTGTGTGCCGCATGCAGTGTAATAAAGTTATTGTTAGCGTGAAGCACATGGCCTGTTTCTTCGTAAATATGGCAGCCGGCATAGCGTGCAATTTCGCGAACAATATCGTTATTTATGTATTTAGCGCCATAATAAACTGTGTTATATCCGTCGTTTTCTTTATAGGCTACGGCGGGCTTATTGTTGGTTAAAAAGCGGGCTAATACCGTGCAACTGTCGTCATCGGCATAAACCATGGGCAAAAGCCGTGAGCGCATATAACCTTCACCCACAAAGTTTTCGTTGGTGTAACGATATTTTAAAAATTCACCATAAAATTCGGCACTGTCTAAGTTTTCGGTTATTGGGTGCGCACCCTCGGTAAAACGGAATAACGGGCGGTGAATTTCCATAAGTTCGCTGCAATTAAAGCCTAATAAATCTTGCATATTTTTAGGGTCTAATTTATTTTCTTTGTCGGGGTTAATAATGCCGCCTGCATACAGAAAAACAGCGGTAGCGTTATTTTTTCGCAACTTTGCTTTAATTTCTTCGCGTTCTTTATCACTTAAATAAAGGCAGTTAGCAAATATGTAAAGTTTATAATCGGGCATATTTGGGTCCGATAAATCGTTGTGGAAATAACTGTCTATTGGGGCGCCGATTTTAGCAATATCGTAACTTCTAAATTGTTCAATAAGTTCGTTGGTGGTTTGCTTAGAAACAGCAACCAAACTTTCTTCGTCCATAATAAAGGCAATTTCGCTGTTTTTGCGGCGGTCTAAACTATAAGCCAATTGGCTAATTTCTTGTTGTTTTGTAAATAATTTATAAATTGTTTCAGATTTATATCTTTGGCCGCCGATTTTTTGGTCGAACCACCAACTTTGTAAATCTTCGCAAATATTTCGGCCAAAATCACGCTTTAATATATTAATGGAATCGTTTTCGGTGCATACATAATAGTTGGAAGCGTGGTGGGCGATTTCGGCGTTGGTGCGGGTGTCATCCTCAACAACAAACATTGTGTTTCGGAGCCTATAAGAATCGGGGCATTGGCGTTGGCCCGTAAAACCACCGGGTTGGCGGTTTTCATATACACCGGGGTTGGCCAAAAAATCCACATAGCCGCTGTCTAAAATTTTTAAAACACCAATAGCGTTAGAGCCCCTTATAACCTCGCCACTGCCAACACCGCCAAAAAATGAGCCTACGAGTGTGTCGGGGAAGTTTTCTTTAATTAGTTTTGCAAAGTGTATTATTGTGTTAGCGGTGCCTAAATGCCAAGCGTTGTAAAAATCGAAGGTGTGTTGATTGGTTTCAAAATCTACAAATACACCGTGGTTAGTGCCATTAAGCGGTGGTTTGGGCTCGGCCATAACAGGGTTCCAAATTTTCGGTGTTGCTAAATCATTGTCAATATGTTCGGAATAATAGCGGGCTTCTTTGTTCGGAATGGTGGGGGCCTTAACTCCGTTGCCGTATTTTTCGTTAAGGTAACCTTCAAACTCACGCTTAAAAGCAGGAGAAACATCGCCATAGGCTTCGGAATCGGTAAAGTCTATATCGTTCATATAATACCATTCACTAGTGCCGCCACCTGCCAAAAAATAGCCTACAATATGGTCAGAACAGGGCAGAGCCTTAATTTGCTTGATGGTTTTAAGCATAACCTCGCCCATTTCGTCGCGCCATTTTTGCGAACAAAGCGATGGCATACCATCTAAATTTAAACTGCAAGATTCAGCCGTAAGATTGGTGGGTATTTTGCGGTTGTCGGTGTAGGTAACCATTTCGTCGGGGTTGTTTTTACACCATTCTTCGCTGGGGTGCAGGCAGAATCTAACAATAATATAGGCATCTGGCACGGCCTTTAAAAGAAAATTAGCCTCGGCTTCAAAATCCGAAACAGCGTTTTTGTCGAGGTCTAAATTATTACACATTATGTAATAAATTTTAATGCCGGCCTCACCCAAGGCTTTAAAATAATCGTGGTCTAAAATTCTGCCTTCTAAACCGCCCAAAACACCGCATGTGGTTATTGTTGCGGTCATTGGTGGATATACCTTGCCGTTAATGCTAATGGCAGGCGAGCCGTTATGATTAATAAGTTTGGCTTTAGTCATAATAGACCTCCGTAAAATTTTAATATTGTGTTCATTTTTTTTGGTGGAGCATACCGCACAACATCCGAACTCATGTCCCGTGGTACAAACTTTAGATTTGCACGGACTTGGACGGATTGGGTGCGGCAGCTTGCCGCTGGTGGAGGCGAGGGGAGTTGAACCCCTGTCCGAAAATCCATTCCTACGGTTTTCTTCGAGCGTAGTTATTCGAATGAATTCCCCAAAGTTACCCCCAAATAACAAAAGGTAAAGTTGGGTAGCCTTTGATTAATGATGTGTTACAAGGCGCTTACACATTCACTTTAACCGCTAATCGACGCCCCAAAAAAGCCGCGGTACTCTTTAGTGGAACGAGCCGCCAAATTAGGCAGCTAATGCAACAGTATTGTTGTCAGTTAATTTTAAAGTTGCGGATTTTATAGCGGTTCCGCACCGCTGCTCGCTTGCCGTAGTTCAAAACCCCCGTCGAAACCATTACGCCCCCATATAATAGGAATTTTTGGTTACCGATTTTGCTCTTTAATGGCACGTTCAATGTCGCGGTTAGCGGCTTTTTTAGCCGCATCGGCACGTTTATCGTAAAGTTTTTTACCTTTGCACACACCAAGCTGCACCTTAACTAAAGAGCCTTTAAAATAAAGCGAAAGCGGCACTAAAGCAACTCCTTGTTGTTGCGACACGCCAAGCAACCGCATAATTTCACGTTTGTGCATTAAAAGTTTGCGGTTACGGGTGGGTGGCTTGTTGAAAATGTTGCCCTTTTCATAGGGGCTTATGTGCATTTGTTTAATAATAAGCTCGCCGTTATCTATGCTGCACCAGGCATCCTTTAAATTAACACCGCCTGCGCGTATAGATTTTATTTCGGTACCCGAAAGGGAAATACCGGCCTCATAACTCTCAAGCACAAAATATTCGTGAAAGACTTGCCTGTTAGTAGTAATGGTTTTTGTGCTTTCCACCGCTATTCCTCCTTATAAAGTAATCCTCAAAATATTATAACACATAGTGTTTTTTCGGTCAAGAATATTAAAATGTAAAAAAAACAAAGAAAAAAGCAGGTTTGAACCTGCTTTTTATTAAAATTATTCTGAAATTATAGCCGTAATAATTGAGTTTGGCTTTAATTTAATTTCGGTGCAATTACCGTTGTGCCTTAACATAACGGGGAGTTCTTTACCCGTTGGGTTTAATATTACACAGGCAATATCACCATTGGGGTTTTTAAAGGCGCATGTGTAAAAAGAATCATCAAACTTAGTAAGGCCCACGCGTACGGCGCCTTTTTCAATAAATTTAGAAAAATGACCAATATAGTAATAAATTGGTGTGTAAACTAATTGCTTGGTTTCGTTATCGTAAAGAACGGGCGCTGCACAACCGCCGTTTTTAGATTCATAAATCTTGCCCGCAACCGCTTTAGCCTCGGCGGTGCGGTTGTGGAAAGGACCACCGTTAGTGCTTAGTAGAATATTCCAATCGCATGAAGCGATAGTGTAGTTGTTAAGGTTTTGGCACATTTCGCGGGCGTATCTGGCGGCAGATTCGTTAAAGTCCTCAATAATACCCCTGCAAAATTCTGTGCAAATGGTGGGTTTATTTAAGAAATTTGTAACAAGGGCAGGGCCTTCGTAGTGGTCGCCGGTATACCAGTGGTAACCAACAGCCCAAACACGCTCGTTAACCTTTTGTGAACTTAAAACGGTTTTAGCACGGTCATAAACACGCTCTTTGTTATTATCCCAAATAATAAA